>JAGVUW010000478.1 GCA_019136035.1 Verrucomicrobiota bacterium
GCGAGCCCCGCCCTCGGCGGGGGCTTTCGCAGGATTGCGAAAAGCGGCCGCAGGGGTGCGTGGCATTCCTGTCGGTGCGAATAAGGGAGGAAGAACGGAGGGAACAGATGCCAGCAGACGATGCCTCCGCGTGGGATTCTGGTTCCTCAAGATCGAGATCGCTATCGGGATCGGGATCGACGTCCGGTCCTTTCATGTCGGAACGGCACTCTTGGCGATCTCGATAGCGATCCCGATCCCGATCCCGATCACGATCTGGACTCTTCCAACTCAGGACTGGGCACCCTGTCGGAACCTGTTCTATAGGTGTCACCACAACCTGCAGGCGAGACGAATTCCAAGTCCCGCCCAGCCGACAGACCTGTCATGCACCCGCGCCGCGGAAGGTGCTTGCAGGGACACCCCGTTCCATCTATACTGTCGACATCTTACGGAGATGAGTCGAGCATGAACTTCAAGCCTGGCCACGAGGACCTGCCGCCCGTGACGAGTGCGGGCCAGATTGAGGTCCACATCTTCGAGTATCTGGCCATGGACGACAACGGCCGCGAGCTGCGCGGTCAGCTCCGTGCCACCGACGATATCGAGGCCGTGGCGAAGCTGCGTCGGCAGCACCTCTTCCCGATCGAAGTCTGGCGCAGCCGTCGCGACGGTGCGGACTCCGCCGCGGCGAAGCGCGAGCGCAAGGAACTGAAGGCGAAGATCGAGCAGGCCCGGGCCGAGCGTCCGCGGCTTGAGAAGGCCGTCTCGGCGACGCAGAGCCGGGGCTCGAGCCTCCTGCAGCGCCTCGGCATGGCCCCGGTCCTCAAGCCGAAGCTCCTGGCCCTGTTCACCCGTCAGCTCTCGACCATGCTCGACGCCGGCCTGCCGCTCCTGATGTCGCTGCGGACCCTCCACGAGCAGTACCGGAAGGGCCTGCGCTACCGCACCATGCACCGCCTGGCCGGCGATCTGGCCCGCAAGATCGAGGCCGGCATGAGCCCCTCCGAGGCCCTCGCCTACCACCCGGGCTCCTTCAACCGCCTCTACATCGGACTGGTCCGCGCCGGCGAGGCCTCCGGCGCCCTCAACGAGGTGCTCAACCGCCTGGCCGAGTATATCGAGAAGACCGAACGCCTCAAGAAGAAGATCAAGGCCGGCATGACCTACCCGGTGGTCGTCCTGGTCATTGCCCTGACCATCACCTTCGGCCTGATGGTCGGCGTCGTGCCGAAGTTCGCCGAGATGTTCGACCAGATCCTCGAAGGCACGCCCCTGCCGACGATCACCATGGTGGTCATCGGCATCAGCCGGATGCTCCTCGACCACCTCTGGGTGATGGTCGGCGTCGCCGTCGGCATGGTCATGGCGCTGAGGATCTTCGTCAGCACGCGCGTCGGCAAGCGTATCTTCGACTGGTGCATCATCACGTTGCCGCCCTTCGGCGTCCTGGTCAACAAGATCGCGATAGCGCGCTTCTGTTCGACCCTCGGGACGCTCCTGGACTCCGGCGTGCCGATCCTGGATGCCCTGCGCATCGTCCAGGAAGCCTCGACCAACGAGGTGGTGGTGCGCACCCTCGAGCGGCTTTACGCCGCCGTCGCCGGCGGCGAGAAGCTGGCCACGCCGCTGGAGCACGCCAGGATCTTCCCGGGCATGGTCGTCCGCATGATCGAGGTCGGCGAGCAGACCGGCTCCCTGCCGACCATGCTCAAGCGCATCGGCAAGACCTTCGAGGAGGAGGTCGAGATGGCCCTCGAGGCCCTGGTGTCGCTGATCGAGCCGCTGATGATCTGCTTCCTGGCCATCGTCGTCGGCTCGATCGTGATGGCCCTGTTCATGCCCCTCATCAAGATCATCGAGGTCCTCGGCGCCTGAGCGGCGCCGGCGCGACTCCCGCGGAGAACTCGCCATGGCCGCAGCCGCCAGCCCGCCGAACCTGCTTCTGATCGTTGTCGACCAGTGGCGCGGCGACTGCCTGGGCTGCGCCGGCCACCCGGTGGTCGAGACGCCCCACCTCGACCGCATCGCCCAGGAGGGCGTCCTCTTCACCAGCGCCTATGCGGCGGTGCCCTCGTGCATCGCCGCGCGCGCCTCGCTGATGACCGGCCTGACGCCGCGCCACCACGGCCGCGTCGGCTACCAGGACCACGTCCCCTGGGACTACCCGGTGACCCTGGCCGGCCTGCTCGCCGACGCCGGGTACCACACCCAGGCGGTCGGCAAGATGCACGTCCACCCCGCCCGCACCCTCCTCGGCTTCCACAACGTCGTCCTGCACGACGGCTACCTGCACGCCGAACGCCGCAGCCGCCGCAACTACGACCTCGCCGACGACTACCTGCCCAGCCTGCGCAGCCAGTACGGCCCCGAC
>JAGVUW010000513.1 GCA_019136035.1 Verrucomicrobiota bacterium
CGGCTGACGCCGGCGGAGCGCGAGGCGGTCTTCGCGCGTCTGGCTGAGCGGATCGTGCCGCGCACGGAGCTGTCCTGGGAGACGCCGCTGGACCTCCTGGTGGCGGTGGTGCTCTCGGCGCAGAGCACCGACCGCGCCGTCAACCGCATCACGGCTCGTCTCTGGGAGTCCTGCCGGACGCCGTCGGACTACCTGGCGCTGGGCGAGGAGCGCCTGGCCGAGCATTTCCGGTCGATCGGCCTGTTCCGCAACAAGGCCCGCGCCGTCATCGGCATCTGCCGGCTGCTCCAGGAGCGCCACGGCGGCGCGGTGCCGTCGCGCCGCGAGGACCTCGAGGCCCTGCCCGGTGTCGGTCACAAGACCGCCAGTGTCGTGCTCAATGTCGTCTTCGGCCAGCCCACGGTGGCGGTCGATACGCATGTGTATCGGGTGGCGCACCGCCTGGGGCTGGCGCGGGCGCGCTCGCCGGCCGAGACCGAGGCGCAACTCCTCCGCGCCGTGCCGGCTGCCTACCGGCGTGACGCCCACCACTACCTCATCCTGCACGGACGCTATACCTGTACGGCGCGCCGGCCGCGCTGCCCGGAGTGCCCGCTGGCTGATCTGTGCACCTACCGCCGCAAGACCGCCGCCCCGGCCGCGGCGGCAGCGTCGTCGTCGACCTGAGGAACCACGGGCCGGCGCGACGTGGCCGGCCCGGAACGCACAACGCGAGGGATGCCATGACCAGCCGAGAACGCTTCGTCAGGGTGCTGACCGGTCAGCCGGTCGACCGGGTGCCTTTCATGAAGGTCTTCGGCGGCACGAACGCCGTCCTCCCGGATTGGGAGCGCGAGCACCCCGGCCTGGGGCAGTCGATCGACGCGATCCTGCAGTTCGAGGGGCGCTACCGCGGCTGGGATACGACCCGGGTGAATGCCGACCTCTCCTGCGCGCATACCTGGGAGGTCATTGCCGAGGATGCCGAGACCCGCACCCTGCGGCGTCCTGACGGCATGGTCAAGCTCTTCGTGAAGAGCGCCGACTACCACCACCAGACGATCGAGTTCCCGGTGCGCTGTCGCGCCGACTGGGAGCGCATCAAGGCGCGCTGGCTCGACCCGGACGACCCCGGGCGTTTCCCGGCCGACTGGGCCGCGCAGGTGGCGCTCTACCGCGGCCGCGACTTCCCCCTGCAGCTCACCCACCGCGGTGTCTATGGCTTCCCGCGCGTGCTCATGGGCGACGAAGCCCTGGCCTATGCCTTCTACGACGACCCGGCCCTGGTGCACGATATCATGGATACCTACACCGACTTTGCCCTGCGGCTCTGGGCCAAGATGACCCGGGAGGTCGACTTCGACCTGATCGAGTGCTGGGAAGACATGGCCAGCAAGAATGGCTCGATGATCTCGCCGGCCATGTTCCGCGAGTTCATGAAGCCGAACTACGAGAAGATCCGCGCCTTCGCCGATGCCCATGGCATCCCGATCGTGCTGGTCGACTCCGACGGCAATATCATGGAACTGGCCGAGCTGATGCTCGAGGCCGGCGTCAACGCCATGTACCCGTTCGAGGCCCTCGCGGGCAACGACGTCGACCTGATCCGCGACCGCCTGCCGGGCCTGGGCATCATCGGCGCCCTGCGCAAGGAAGCGATGGCCGAGAGCCCGGCGGCCGTGGCGGCAGAGCTGGCCAAGGCCGAGCGCTGGATCCGCCGCGGCCGTTTCATCCCGGGGCCGGACCACTTCGTGCAGTCACACACCCGCTGGGAGCAGTACCGCGCCTTCATGGAGGGCCTGCGCCAGGTGGTGCTCCGCACCCCGGCGGATCTTTCGTCACAGGCCGTTGCCGGCCGGTGATGGACGATCCGATGAACGGGAGGCCGGCGGCGTTGCCGGCGGCCTCCCGTTCGGATCTCACCCAGAAGCCCCGCCGCGCGACCCGGCAGGGGTGGGGCGGTCAGGCCTCCGGGACCTGGTCGAGGTTCTCGAAGACCTTACGGATCGAGCCGGCCAGGGCGTCGATCTGGGCCTGGCGATTCGGCGGACGGTGCAGGTTGATGCCCCACAGGCAGGTGTCGATGCAGTCCTGCGCCACCGGCCACTGCCCCAGCGAGTAGTCGATATCCGGGCGCGCGTAGTGCGCCCACGGGGCGCCCTTGCCGAAGGCGTTCTTGGCCTGGAAGACGCCATGCGCGGGGAGCAGCCAGCGCGCCCGTGAGAACGGCGTGCCCTCGGCCTTCAGGGCCGCCGCGATGCCGTTGGTCAGGCCGGAGAGCGACACGCCGCGCCGGCGGGCGTAGGCGGGGTCGGCGCGCAGGACGTACGCATAGCCGTTGGTCGGACGCTCGGCGCTGCTGAAGCTGCG
>JAGVUW010000735.1 GCA_019136035.1 Verrucomicrobiota bacterium
CGCCGGATATGGCAAGGCGAGACATCGCTCGCCACCGGCGTGGAGCGCGAGTGTCCACAGACGCGAATGCGTCCACGAGCCGCCACGGCATCGACAGCACAACGAGGCGATGTTGCATACGAGGCGGCCGTCTCCAGAGTGCCGCGGTCCTCGAAGGGCAGCACCACGGGTTGCGAGTGCACCCCATGCGGGTAGGCGCCGCAGAGACGGCCCGCGGCACCTCTCGCCCGCGGCCCCGGCTGTCGCCTCAGCGCTTGGCGGTCCAGTAGGTGCTGTCGGGCGGATTGAGGAAGGCGCCCCGGGTCAGTGAGCCGACATGGCCGTCGACGAAGGCGATATTCGACTTGCCCGAGTGGGCATCCGGGCGCATGTACTGCCAGAAAGAACTCCCGAGCGACGGCCGGAAGCTGGCCGGGTAGTCGCCCTCGCTGTTCATGATGGTCGACGACGGCTGCGTGACCTCGCCGAGCTTCTGAGCCGAGGTGGCGGTGGTGCCGCCCTTGCCGGGCACGCCGAGGTAGTTGTAGTTCCAGGCGTAGTCGCGGTGGGAATCCGGCGTTGGATCGGTGAAGCTCGGGCACCACCAGACGCCATCGGCGTTGAGGTACGGATCGATCAGCACCCACCAGTAGATGTCACGGTTGTCGATGTAGCGGTAGGCGTAGTGGAGGAGGAACTCCTGGTTGTCATCGAAGTAGAAGTGGCAGCTCAGGGCGACCTGCTTGAGGTTGTTGGTGCACGAGATGGCGCGTGCCTTCTCGCGCGCCTGCGACAGCGCCGGCAGCAGCATCGCCGCCAGAATCGCGATGATCGCAATCACCACGAGCAGCTCGATCAGGGTGAACCGACGCCGTGACATAGTGCTGCACATAGACCTCATCCCCCTGGACAGACGGTGACGCCCTCTGCTTCTCGCCCGCCACGGCCCCTGCCGCGACGGTCCCCCGGAAGCGAGCCGCCCCCGGGGACAGCCGAACTGCCACGCCCGCCGCCGACGGGCTGCACACGATCACCACCTCACGGGTTGCTGCCGTCGTACAGCGGATTCCAGAAACGGCTGGTCGTCCTGATCGCATAAGGGACCACACTCGCCCGCGTGCGCGCGGCGACGTGGCCATCGCAGTAGGTCACATTGAGGCTGCCGTTGTGACGCCCGACCATCTCCTCGTTGGCGCCCCCCGTATCGCCATCGAGATTGTACGAGTCGCCGCCCGTCGCCTCACTGAAGACCATCGATGAACTCGGGTTGCGGAACTGCCCCTGCGTCTTGAAATTGCAGAGGAGGTTAAAGCCGTAGGGCCCGCCGCCTGAGTAGTTGCCGAGGTAGACGGCCGTTTCCGACGGGCAGTTGTAGACCCCGAGGCTGTTGATGTAGGGCCACAGGAGGGTGTGCCAGAGCTTGGCGGCCGACATCGTGGTGGTGCCATCCGGCAGGGTGTAACCGGCATGGCCGCTGGTGTAGAGGGTGAAGTACTCGGCGTTGTCATCGGCGTACATCAGCTGCGCCAGGCCGATCTGCTTGAGGTTGTTCACACACGAAATCGACCGCGCCTTCTCGCGCGCCTGCGCCAGGGCCGGCAGCAGCATCGCGGCCAGGATGGCGATGATCGCGATCACCACCAGCAGCTCGATCAGGGTGAAACGGCGCGGGGACATGGCTCTCGGCATGGTCGACGAACTCCTTGGAAACGATCAGGCCCAGTCACAACGGCGACAGCACGGCACCGGACGCTGCTCACACCAGGGCTAGAGGCCTCCGCGGGGCATCACCGCACAGCGCCGCACCACCCGCCAACGAAACACGCGGAATCACCTCACGGGTTGCTGCCGACATACTCCGGATTCCAGTAGCGGCTGGTGGTCCGGATCGCGTACGGGATGAGGCTGGCCCGCGTGCGCGCGGCGACGTGCCCGTCACCATAGACATTGTTGAGGCTGCCGTTGTGGCGCCCGACCATCTCGGTGTTGGCGCCACCGACATCGCCGTCGAGGTTGTACGAATCGCCGCCGGAGATGACGGTGTCGGCCTCGCTGTAGACCATCGTGCCGCTGGGTGACACAAACCGGCCCTGCGTCTTGGCGTGGCAGAGGACATTGAAGCCGTACGAGCCGCTGCCGGTGTAGGTGCCGAGGTAGACGTAGGTGTCCGAGGGGCAGCTGTAGACCCCCAGGCTGTTGAGGTACGGCCAGATCAGCGTGTGCCAGAGCTTGTACGAACCGGTGTAGTTGGCGCCGTTGGGCAGGATGTAGCCGGCGTGGCCACTGCTGTTGATGATGAAGTACTCGGCATTGTCATCGGCGTACATCAGCTGCGCCAGGCCGATCTGCTTGAGGTTGTT
>JAGVUW010000284.1 GCA_019136035.1 Verrucomicrobiota bacterium
AAACGCGCCTGGATGTCCAGCGCCTGCGTCAGCAGCGGCAGGTCCTTCTCGACGAGCTGGGCCTGCAGGTTCCGGGTGTGCGTGCTGACCACCACCGGGCTCTCGTTGACCACCGCCCAGAGCAGGGCCGGCAGGAGGTAGGCCAGGCTCTTGCCGACGCCGGTGCCGGCCTCGACCAGGAGGTGCTTCGAGCTGTTGAAAGCCTCGACCACGGCCTGCGCCATGCGCACCTGTTCGTCGCGGTACTCGTAACGCCCGAGCGCCTGCGCCAGGGGGCCCTCCGGGTCGAGCAGCGCCGTGACCGCCAGGGGATCGAGCGGACGCACCTCCGGCTCCGTGGGCCGCTCGCGCCGCCGCACCGCGACGGCCTCGCCCAGCAGCTCGACCAGGTCGCGGCGGTCGTCGTCGGCCGCCGCCTCGGCGACGCTGCGCAGGAGGTCGCGCAGGGGGTCCTGACGCGCCCCGCGCCAGAGCCGCACGATGGCGCGCAGCACCGGCGTCGGCAAGGCCGCCAGGGCCTCGCGCAGGTGCGCCCAGAGCCGCCACGTCGCCTCGGCGCGCGCCATGGCGCCCTCCCCGACGGACGCCCCCAGCGCCAGGGCCGGAACCAGGAAGGCGAGGTCGTGGGCCGGCAGCTCGGGGTGGCAGAGCGCCGCCAGGGCCTGGCTGTCCAGGAGCGGCCGCTCCGACAGGCCCGGGCCGCCGCGCCGCCAAAGCCCGGCCAGGGAATCGGCGTCGTGCGCGACCAGCGTGGCGCCGTCCGGAAGGAAGGCCAGGAGCTCCGACAGGGCCGCGCCGCCAGGGCCCTCGAGAGTCACCTCAAGACGCGCCGCCGGGACGCCGTCGTCAAGGCGCAGCGCCGCGACCTCGACCCGCCGCGGCCCAGCCGCGCCGGCCGCGACCCAGCCGAGGATCACCACGACGCCCGAAGACGCCGCCGGCACCGCGCCGGACGCGTCGGTATGGGCATCGGCTGCGCCGTGCATAGGCTGCAACTCAGCCCCCCATCTGCCTCGCCGCCCAGGCCGCCAGGAGGTCCCGGCGGATCTTGGCGTTGTGCCGAATGTCGACCGGAAAGGCGCGTCGGAAGAACACCTGGCGGATCTCGCGGGTGACCGTCGAGGCCGCCCCGGCCGACAGGAGACGCCCCCGGAACGCATCGCGCTGGCGGGCCGTGCGCGGCCAGGCGCCGGGCTCCGGCTCGATGACCATCGCCGGCACCGCCGCGGCGGCCCCGGGCAGGCCCACCAGAGCCGAGCGGCGCACCCCCGGCACGGCATTGAAGATGGCCTCGCAGCAGACGCTGTACAGCGTCCCGGTCGCCGTCGTCACGCGGTGAGCCAGGCGCCCGCAGAACCACAGCCGCCCCTTGCCATCGAGGTAGCCGACGTCGCCCATGCGGTGCCAGACCGCCTCGCCCTCGCGAATCTTCGCCAGCCGCGTCGCCGCCGGCAGGCGGTGGTACTGCGCCGTCACCACCGGGCCCTTCACCACGACCTCGCCAACCTCGCCCGCCGGCAGTACCAGGGCGTCGTCCCAGGTCTCGATCGGCGCATCGCTGAGCCGGATGATGCGCAGGCAGACCTCGGGCAGCGGCCTCCCCACGCACATGCCGGCGCCGGCGCGGGTCGCCGCGGCCGTCTCGGCGAGCATCTCACGACCGCCGAAGTTGCACACCGGCAACGCCTCAGTGGCCCCGTACGGCGTCCAGGTCGCGGCGCCCTCGGGCAGGACCTTACCCAGAAGGACCTCGTGGACAGCCGCCGACACCGGCGCACCCGCCATGATCACACGGGTCAGCGTCGGCAGGCGCTGGCCGCGCTCGGCGCAGGCACGCCCGACGCGGGCCCACAGGGTCGGGGAACCGAAGGAGTAGGTGACGCCGTGCTCCAGGATCGGCTCGACGATCCGCCGCGGGTCGACATGCGCCGGCCGCGAGGGGTCCATGTCCGGGATGACCGCGGTCGCGCCGAGGGCGGTGCTGAAGAGCCCGAACAGCGGGAAGCAGGGCAGATCGACGTCCGCCGGGCCGATGCCATACTCGCGCCGCAGGAGCTCCACCTGGGTCGAGAAGATGCGGTGGCTGTAGGCGACGCCCTTGGCCGGACCGGTGCTCCCGGTGGTGAACAGCACCGCGGCGAGGTCGTCAGGCTGCACCGGCTGCACCGGGAAGGCCTCGACCGACGCCGTCGCTACGCCACCGCGCAGGGCCGCCGCACCCGGCAGCGACCAGCGCCCCAGAACCGCCGCCACCCGGACACTCCGGAAGGGACCCGGTACCAGACGACGCAGGAGGTGCGCCGCGGGAATCCCCAGGAAGGCCTCCGGAGCCGCC
>JAGVUW010000107.1 GCA_019136035.1 Verrucomicrobiota bacterium
CGGCGCCGGACTCCTCGCCGGCATCGCCACCATGCTGGCGCACGCCGCCGGGCCGGTCATGCAGGTCTACCTCCTCGCCATGGGCCTGAAGAAGGACGAGTTCATCGGCACCGGTGCATGGTTCTTCCTGATCGTCAACAGCTCGAAGGTGCCCTTCTTCATTCACCAGGGCCTGATCACCCCCGCCAACCTAATGGTCGACCTGCGCCTCCTCATCGGCATCCCCCTCGGCGTCCTCGCCGGCATCTGGCTGGTGCGGCGCCTGAGCAACCGCACCTACGTCATCTGGGTCGAGACCATGACCGCCCTCGCGGCCCTCCGACTCCTCATCCCCTGAACCGCCCGCGATGGTACCGAAACGCCATTGTGCCCGGGCGCATCCCTGACTATAGTGACAGCGCGTCGCGGGCTTTGACAGACGCGGACAGCGATCGTGCAGGCGCAGATCGGCAGAGTTGGCGCGAGCGACGCAGGCCGGCGCGGGGGCTTCGCGCAAGACAGGGGACAGAGAACGCAGTCATGGGGATGTTCTTCTGGCGACGGCGGCCACACCACCCGGGGCCGATCATGCTCCTGGAACCCGCCGAGGGCAGCCTCACGCCGCCCCTGCAGCAATTCCGCCTTCCTGACCCCGACTCGGAGGCCGACCTGCCGCCCGATCAGGACGGGCTGCCCCAGCCACGCGCGGAGTCGTGGTGGAATCCGCAACGCCTGAGCACCGACCGCAGCCAGCCCCAGCCCGTGGTCTTCCGCTGGCTGCCGCCGCCGGCCCGGCGACGCGGCCTCTCCTACGACCTCCTCATCGCCACCGACCAGGCCCTCTCGCAACCCCTCGTCCTCCAGGGCATCGAACAGCCCCAGGCCCGCGTCCGACACCTCTTCGTCGATACCGACTACTACTGGAAAGTCATCGCCAACCACAACGGCGTCCCCGTGAGCGAGTCGCCGGTGCGGCACTTCCGCACCCACCCGGCCCTGCCGCGCTGGCTGCGGGTGCCCGAGATGACCAACGTCCGCGACCTCGGCGGCTGGCCGGTCCCCGGCGGCCAGCGCGTCCGACAAGGCCTCATCTACCGCTCCTCGGAGATGAACAGCCACCTGAACCTCTCCCCCGAAGGCACCGAGATCCTCCTGCACGAACTCGGCATCCGCACCGACCTCGACCTGCGCGCCGAGAGCGAGGAGCCGGCGCCGGCCCTGCCGTCGCAGTGGGTCCGCCACGTCAGCCTGCCGATACGGCCCTACGACGGCATCCTCGAGCCGGAGGTCCAGAGCACCATCGCGGCGCTCTTCGCCGAGTTTGCCCAGGCCGACGCCTACCCGATCCTCATGCACTGCTGGGCCGGCGCCGACCGCGCCGCCACCGCGGCCTTCCTCCTGCACGCCGCCCTCGGCGTCCAGGAGCCCGATCTGGCCGCCGACTATGAACTGAGTTCCCTCTCGGTCTGGGGCGACCGCTCCCGCCACAGCCCACAGTACAACGCCCTGCTCGCCGCCCTGGCCACCTTCGCCGAGTCGCCGACCGACACCGTCAACGTCCACGCCGTGAACTACCTGCAGGCCTGCGGCGTGCCCGCGGAGACCCTCGAGGCGATCCGCGCCCTGCTCCTCGAGCCCGCCCCGGCGCCCCTGCCGGAACGCGAGACCTGGTGAGACCGGCCGCGGCCGCGACGCCGCGCCACAACCCACGGCAACCGAGATCCACGGCGCGAGCAGGTAGGTCCACGGTGCCGCCCGTGGACATCTCCCGGGCGCCACCGGCGCACGCACGCGAGATCCACGGCGCGAGCAGGTAGGTCCACGGCGCCGCCCGTGGACATCTCCCGGGCGCCACCGGCGCACGGGAAGACGACCGGCGTGTCGCGCCGTGTGCAACAGGAAGCAAGACCGCGCCACGCCGCGGCCCTCCATGGGAGTACCGAAAGGGAGGCGGTCGGCCGCGTGCGATCGAACCGGGGTGGGAGGAAAAGGAGAATTGCCTCGGCAGGATAGGGAAGAGAGGAGGAGGGGAGGGAGGAGATCCCGCCGAGGCAAATTCTGATGTCAAGGCCGTCTGTCTTGGGTCGTGGCGCCTGTCTCGGGCTTGCCACCTAACCAGTAGACAGCCCTCCCGGGGGAAGGTTCCCGCAGACGATTTCGAATCCGCGCCGCCGGCCGGCGCCGTCCGGCGGCGCGGAGAACCGTCTCTGGTGTTGCCCGGGCAGGTGTCGGGCACTAGCCTGACCTATTCACGCGCCGCCCGGCGGCTCTTGAACAGGTCACCCTTCGGGCTTCGACGCGAGGCACTTGCGGCCTCTTGCTCAGGGCTAGCCTTGAGCAAGCAGCGCGGA
>JAGVUW010000300.1 GCA_019136035.1 Verrucomicrobiota bacterium
GACCCAGATGCGCACGGCCCCGGCCTGGCGGCAGGCGCGAATCAGGGCCGCCACCAGGGCCGGATGCGTCGTGACGGCCTGCTCGGGCGGCCGCGGACTCAGGAGGTTGGGCTTGAGCAGCACGGTCTGACCCGGCTTGACGACCGCGGCCATGCCGCCGAACGGCGCCAGGGTCAGCCGCAGGGCCGCATCCATGGCGTCGTCGGCGTAGGACTCGCAGCGCACGGCGGCGACCGTCGGGCGGGCGTCAGAGGGGCGTAGGGGTGCGGCATGGCTGGTCACAAAGCGTCACTCCTGGAACGCCGCCGGGGCCTGCTTGGTCGTGCCGGCGGTGGGGATGCGGGGTGGGTCACTCGGGCAGGTTGACCTTGAGGAGCAGCGCCTGCGGTGTCAGGGTCTCGAGGCGGTAATCGCCGAGGCTGGCCGGCAGGAGCGCCACGCGGCCCGGGGCGAGGTCCTGTTCGCCCTGTCGGCAGGAGATGCGCACACGGCCCTCGGCGACAATATAGAGGTGGAAGCTCAGGCCGACGGTGCGGCCGGCCAGGTGGTCGAAGAGGCGCACCTCGTCGACCCGGAACGACGGGCACTGCGGCAGGAGGGGCACCTTGCGGGTCTGTCGCACCGGGCTGGCATCACGCGGGATGCGCCGCACCAGCCGGTCGCTGAACTGCACCTGGTCCAGCGCCGCTATGGCGGCGCTCTCCGGTATGGCGTCCTCCGGGCCCCAGCCACTGACGCAGAGCGCCCCGGCCGGGCGCTCCTGGATCTCGACAACCAGGCAGCCGGCGCCGAGGGCGTGCACCCGCCCGGCCGGCGCCAGGAAGGCGTCGTAGCGCTCGGGGCGGTACACATGCAGGCTCTGTCGGAGCATCGGCGAGTTGATGTGGGCCAGGAAGCCGGGGCGCGTCGCCGAGGGCTGGATGCCGCTGACGATGGTGGCCTCCGGCTCGGCCGCCAGGGCATACCAGAACTTGGTGTTGGAGCCGACGTCCGGGCGTGTGGGTCGTTCAGGGTGCACGGTCAGGGGTTCCTGGCGGCCGGTCTGCAGGAGGCGCACGCAGATCGGGAAGGCCTGGCCGGCGCGGTGGCGTCGGCCGACCAGCTCGCCGCTCCAGCGCCGGGTGAGGTCGCCGAGGTTGCTGCCGGCGGCCGGTCCGAGGGCGACCTGGCTGCTGCAGCCCTCGGCGTCGAGCAGGGCCCAGCAGCAGCCCATGCCCGGCGGCAGGTCGACGTCGCTGCCCTCGAGGTAGGCGCGCAGGAGGTGGTCCTGGCCGTCCGCAGCCTCGAACAGCGGCGTGAAGAGCAGCGGATAGCTAAGCGGTTCCATCATGACGAACTCCCTGGCACGCGTGTCCGGGCCCGCGTCGGCGGCATATGCCGCCGTCGACAGGGGCCATGGCCGGCACGCCGCCGGCGGCCGTCGTGCGCCGCGAGTGAACCCGCCGCCGCCAGAAAAGGGCGCCTCGGGCAGTTGCTCTGGACGCGATGGCACACAATAGTATCGGTGCCGTGCCGCTTCAACTTCGGCACAGGCAGCCTTTGGCCGCCGGGCTGGGTGGGGCGGTCCGTGCCGTTGACGCGGCGGGCAGTGCAGGGCGTCTTGGCGATTGGATACCGGCAAGTGGATGACGTTGTGGCGACGGTGCCTGTGGATAGCGATGCGGCTCAAGGCTGGCCCATGCTGCGCTCATGGTTGGGCCGGCTGGCGGTCTTTGTGCTTTGCGTCGTTCTCTTCCTGTCGGTCGTACCGGGGTCGTACGACCCGGTGGACTGGGAGATCATCAGCGGCGGCGTCGCCGCCCGCGACTACCCGGGGAATTGGATGGGCCTCCTGGGCGCGTTGCTGTCACACTGGGGCCTGCTCCTCTTTGGCCTGGCTCTTTACCCGGTGGTCCTTCTCGGCCTGCTGGCCAGCCTGCGCCGCCTGGTCTGGCGGCGCGGCCTGCGCCCGGTGCGCTGGGACTACTGGATCGGCATGGTGCTGGTCCTCCTCGGCATGGCCATGCTCCTGGGCATCTGGCCGGGTCTCTGCGCCGACTGGACTGACGCCCTCAATCTGCGCGGGCTCCCCGGCGGCGCCATTGGGCAGCGCCTGAGCGCCCCGGGTGCCGGCCTGATGCGGGTGATCCTGAATGCCACCGGCAGCGCCCTGGTGGCATCGGCGCTGGTGGTGGCCGGCGTGGTGGTGGTCTGGGTCCACGACTGGCACCACCTGGTCTGGCCGTGGCTGCGTGCCGCCGGCGGCGCCGTGGTGCGGCCGTCGGCCGCGTCCGCGGCCGGCGACGATCCTGCCGCCGTGGCGCCCTCAGCGGCTGAGTCGGTGACCGCC
>JAGVUW010000857.1 GCA_019136035.1 Verrucomicrobiota bacterium
GGTCGAGATGCCCTGGGACAAGTTCCAGTTCAAGGCCGTCGACGTCCAGTTCTGCATGTCCACCGAGTACGAGAGCTGGGACCGCACCATCAGCCTCATCGCCAGCGGCGCCGTCAAGGCCGAGGCCGTGATCACCCACCGCGGCGGGCTCGAGGACTGGGAGCGCATCTTCGACGACATCGAGAACCTCAAGGCGCTGAAGGGCGTCCTGATACCCTCCTGACGCACTGAGGACAGTCCTCGCGACCGGAACCGACCGGCGGTATGGCGGGCTGCTGCCAGACCGCCGGTCAGCATCGGCACCGCGGCCGATGCCGGTGTCGGCCATGCCATTGGGCGAGCGCCGCAGGGCTGGTCCGCGAGGCCGCGGGCCGGGCCGGCCGCGGTCGGCCTCCCGACGCGCCTCGCCATGCCACCATCTGCGGCACCGAGGGAGCACGGGACCGCCATGAGAATCCTCCTGCTGATCGCCATCACCGCCGGCCTGGTGCTCACGGCCGGCTGCCGGGCCCTGCGCGGCACGCCCAAGCCCTACACCCCGCGGCCGGACCAGACCGAGTGGGTCGACGAGCCGGCCGTCATCAGCCGCGTCACCCGCCTCATCTACGAGGCGCGCTTCGACTCGCGACGGGCCCAGGCCGAACGCCAGTACGCCGCCCTCATACGGCATTGGTACACCCGCGTCTCCCGCACCGGCGAGGATGTCGACGCCGGCCGGCGCGCCGTCCACTACATCCACAAGATCCACCGCGATGCCAAGGGCGGCCGCGACCTCTGGAAGCGGGTCCTGTCGCTCGCCCGACAGCCCCCGCCAGGACAGGACGGCCTCGTCCTCCCCGACGACCTGCGCTGAGCGCCGCGGGCGTTGCCGGGTTCAGGGCGTGCGGTATAGTACGGAATTCTGTGTCGAATGGTGTGACATGACCGCCTTGCCGCCGACCTCCGGCACCGCCTGCGCCTGCAGGCGGGTGCGTGACGATGCCGGCGCCCCGCGGGCGTCGGGTGCCGCGTCGAGGTCCTGGAGGGTATTCGATGAAAGCAGCTCTGATCGCGCGCCGTTTTGATGTGGCCGGCCGCCTGGTGACTGTCGATCCGGCCGGCTCGGGCAATGTCAACGATACCTACGTCGCTATCGTCCGAACCGTCTTCTCGGAAGAGCGCTTCATCCTGCAGCGCATCAACCAGCGCGTCTTTCCCCGGCCTGAGCTGATCATGGAGAACATGCGGCTGGTGACCACCCACGCCCACCGCCGCATCGAGGAAGAGGCGGACCACTCGGACCGCATCTGGCAACTGCCGCGGGTGATACCGACCAAGGACGGCAGCGACCTCGCCGTCGATGGCGACGGCGGCTGCTGGCGTGCCATCAGCCTGATCGCCTCGGCGCACTCGCACGAGCAGGTCCAGGGCGTCGAGCACGCCTACGAGGCCGGCTACGTCCTCGGACACTTCCAGCGCCTCATCAGCGATATCCCCTGCGAGCGCCTCCACGACACCCTGGTCGGCTTCCACATCACGCCGCACTACCTCGAGAAGTACGACAACGCGCGGCAGACCGACGAAGGCCAGAAGCGCATGGGGGCCTCCTGGGAGGCCCAGTACTGCACCCGCTTCATCGAGGACCGCCGCGCCTGGTGCCATGTCCTCGAGGATGCCAAGGCCCGCGGCGAACTCCAGCTCCGCCCCATCCACGGCGACCCCAAGATCGCCAATGTCATGATCGACGACGCCACCGGCAAGGGCACCTGCATCGTCGACCTCGATACCGTCAAGCCCGGGCTCGTCCACTACGACTTCGGCGACTGCCTGAGGTCCTGCTGCAACCCGGCCGGCGAGGAGACCCTCGACCTGCGCAAGATCACCTTCGATACCGACCTCTGCGAGGCCATCGTCAAGGGCTACATGCAGGACGCCAAGGCCTTCCTTTCCGAGGCCGACCGGCACTACCTCTTCGATGCCGTGCGCCTCATCGCGTTCGAACTCGGCCTGCGCTTCTTCGCTGACTACGTCGCCGGCGATGTCTACTTCAAGACACGCTACGACGGCCAGAACCTCAACCGCGCCTGCGTGCAGTTCAAGCTCGCCGAGAGCATCGAGATGCGCGAAGCCCAGATCCGCAAGATCCTCGAGCGCGCCTGATGGGGCGCCGCGCTCGCGGCGCCGCCGGCCTGCAGCGCCGCAGCTCACGCATGCGCTGCATGCCCGCCCCGATCCGTCTGATCGGCCTGACCCGACGGATCTGCCTATCCCCTCACACCCCCCGCGCCGGCACCGCCGGGCGCGGGCGGCAGGGAACGGCCAGTGGAGGAACATTCGTCCGTCAGCGC
>JAGVUW010000682.1 GCA_019136035.1 Verrucomicrobiota bacterium
ACCCCGCACCGCGCAGGCTATATTGCGCCTCTCGTGGCTGGCGCGGGGCAGCCGTCGTTGCATGTGAAGTCAGACTGGCGCCTCAGCGGTGTCTCGAGGCCTTTGGCGTGGTCGCTGGCGTGGAGCGTATGGTGAAGCAGACGAAGAGCAGTGGCGAGACGGAGCTGACGTGTGCGGTGGCCGGTCAGGTGACCGCGGCGGCGACGCAGGTCGCGGCGCGTGAGCGGCGCGACTCCGAGGTCATCCGCGCCGGCGTGGCGGCCGGTCGGATCGTGATTCCGGCAAACCGGCATCATGTCGGGCTGGTGCCGATGGGCATCGGCCGCGAGCTGTCGGTCAAGATCAACGCCAACCTCGGCACCTCGGCGCTGGCCGGCGACCTCAGCCAGGAGCTGGCCAAGCTCGAGACCGCGGTGGCCTACGGCGCCGACACGGTCATGGACCTCAGCACCGGCCCGGATGCGGCGCGGGTGCGTCAGGCGATCATCGCGCAGAGCCGTGTCCCGGTGGGGACGGTGCCGATCTATGACGCCGCGGGCCGCGTCGAGGACACGCGCGACCTGACCGCTGAGCTGCTCCTCGAGGTCATCGCCGAACAGGCCGCGCAGGGCGTCGACTACATGACGGTCCATGCCGGGCTCCTGCGCCGGCATATCCCGCTGGCGCGTCGCCGTCTCCTGGGGATTGTCAGCCGTGGCGGCGCGATCCTGGCGCAGTGGATGGAGTCGCACCGGTGTGAGAACCCGCTCTATGAGCGCTTTGATGACCTCCTGGCGATCTGCCGTGAGCACGACGTCACGCTCTCGCTGGGCGACGGCCTGCGCCCGGGCTGCCTGGCGGACGCCTCGGACGAGGCGCAGTTCGCGGAGCTCGACGCGCTGGGCGCCCTGGTGCGGCGCTGCCGGCAGGCGGGCGTGCAGGCGATGGTGGAGGGCCCCGGCCACATCCCGCTCGACCAGATTGCCATGAACATGGAGCGCGAGCGCGAGACCTGCGACGACGCGCCGTTCTACATCCTCGGGCCGGTGGTCACCGACTGCGCCCCCGGCTACGACCACATCACCTCGGGCATCGGCGCGGCGCTCGGCGCGATGCACGGCGCCGCCATGCTCTGCTACGTCACCCCGAAGGAGCACCTCGGCCTGCCGAATGCCCGCGACGTGCGCGACGGCGTCATCGCCTACCGCATCGCGGCCCACGCGGCCGACATTGCCAAGGGCATCCCGGGGGCGCGCGACCGCGACGACGCCATCTCGCGGGCGCGCCGCGAGTTCGATTGGGAAGGCCAGTTCGCCCTGGCGCTGGATCCGGCCAAGGCCCGCGAGCTGCGCCAGGAGGCCCTCGCCGAAAGCCGCGGCGCGGCACCGGCCGCCGCCCCTGCAGACGCCCAGGCACCCGCCACGGCGGCCGCGCCGGTCAAGGCCGGCAGCGACGAGCACTACTGCACCATGTGCGGACCGAAGTTCTGCAGTATGCGCGTCTTCCGCAACCTCGACGGCGACCGGAAGGACTGAGGGGGCGCTCGTACGGACGGTCGCGGCGTTGCACCGTCGACGCCGTTGCGGCTCGTGGACGCGTTCGCGTCTGTGGACACTCGCGCTCCAGCACCCGTGGCGGGCGATCGTGCGTGCTGAATCCAGGTCAGAATGCCGCGTTGACGCGGCTCGTGGACGCGTTCGCGTCTGTGGACACTCGCGCTCCAGCAGCCCTGGCGAGCGATCGTGCGTGCTGCCTCCCGGCCAGGAAGCCGGGTGCGGTGCCGTCAGGGCGGCGCGCCCTCCGCCTGCAGGATCAGGCCGCTGAGCACCGGCGGACCGCCGCTGCCCGGGCTGGCACGCAGGGCCACCTCGAGGCGGTCACGCAGGAGGACCCGCCCGAGGTCGAGCCAGACGGCCCGCCGCGGCGGGCCTTCGAGGCGCCAGCCGGTCACCGCCGGCTGGCCCTGGACCAGGATGTCGAAGATGCGGCCCGGCGGGACCTCGGACGGCTCCGCGACGACGAGTCGCAGGCGGTAGGCCGTGGCGGCCTGCGCGGCGACCTCTGCGGCCGTCTTGGCCAGACGCAGCTCCAGGACCGCCGCACCCCCGGCGGCATTCTCGGCCGAGCGCGCCGCGCGGCGGCCATGGCCGGTGATGATGAAGACCACGGCACCGCCTGGCACCCAGTCCGGCCTGGAGATGACCTCCCGGAGGAGCGGCGCGACATCGGGCGAGCGCTGTGCCGGTCCGGCGTCGCCGACGCTGGGCCACGGCGGGATGATCCAGCGCACCTCGGCGGTGGTCAGCGGCCGCCGTGAGAGGTCCTCGCGGTCCCGCGTGAAGCCCGGC
>JAGVUW010000632.1 GCA_019136035.1 Verrucomicrobiota bacterium
GCGGCGCGGCCCCGGCGGCGTCGCCGGTTGCCGCGGCCCCGGCCCCAGCCCCGGCGGCGGGCGGCACCGCGGTGCCGCCGGGTTCGGCACCGCCGGCGGCGGTAGCCGCGGCCGAGCGTCCTGAGGTCCGTGCGCTCCTGGACCGTGTCGGTCCGGTGGTCGAGCGTCTGGGTCTTGGCACCCTCGCGGCGGATCGTGGCGTGAGCGGCCGTCTGGTCCTGGTGGGTGCCTTCGGTCTGCTGCTTTTTGTGGTGCTGCGGACGGTGGCGATTGTCGCCAACCACTACTGCCTGCGCTGGCTCGGGGCCCGCATCGTGGTGGACCTGCGACAGGCCCTGCTCGAGGCCCTGCACCGCCAGAGCCTGAGCTTCTTCGGCAGCCAGAATATCGGCCACCTGATCAGCCGCTGCACCTACGACACGGCCCGCATCGAGGGCGGTATCGCCAGCAGCATCGTGGACCTCTCGGGGGCGCCCTTCGTGATCACGGCGGCGCTGGTCTCGGCGGTGCTCGACGCGCGGCGTCAGCAGCTCGGTCCGACCATGATCTTCTTTGCCATCGCGGCGCCGCTGATCATCGGCCCGATGCTCCTGGCCGGCCGCTGGGTCAAGCGCTACTCGCGGCGGGCGCTGAAGCGCGTCTCGGTGCTGGTCTCGCGTTTTGAGGAGAATCTGACCTGCATCCGCGTGGTCAAGGCCTACAACACCGAGGCCGTCGAGCAGGCGCGCTTCCGCGAGGAGAGCGGCAGCTACTTCCGCATGGCGGTGAAGGCGATCTTGGCGGAGGTCTTCATGGGGCCGAGCCTGGAGCTGGCGTCGGCCCTGACCGTGTGTCTCTTCCTGGTGGTCTGCTTCATGCAGGAGGTGCCGCTCTCGGGCATCCTGGCGATGGTGACGGCCGGCTACTTCATCTACAAGCCGGTCAAGCAGCTCGCCAAGGTCAATGCCGTCATTCAGCGCACCGCCGCTGCCGCCGAGCGCATTCAGGAGCTCCTCGAAACCGATACCAGCCTGCCGGTGTCGCCGACGCCGGTGGCGATACCCGCCTTCCGTGACCGCATCGTCCTGGACCACGTCGACTTCAGCTATGACCCCGGCGGCACGATGGTCCTGCGCGACCTCTGCCTGGAGGTGCCGCGCGGCAGCGTCGTAGCCTTCGTTGGTGAGACCGGCTCGGGCAAGACCACGGTGGTCAACCTCCTGGCGCGCTTCTACGACCCGACGGCCGGGCGCATCCTGATCGACGGCCACGACCTGCGCGACCTCGACGTCGCCTCGCTGCGCCGTCTGATCGGCTTTGTGACCCAGGAGACGCTGCTGTTCAACGACACCATCGCGTACAACATCGCCTACGGCACCCCGCAGGCCACGCCCGAGGCCATCGAGGCGGCGGCGCGGCAGGCCAATGCCCACGACTTCATCATGGCCGAGCCCGAGGGCTACGCCCGCATGGTCGGCGATAAGGGCATGCTGCTCAGCGGCGGCCAGCGTCAGCGCCTCGCCATCGCCCGGGCCATCCTGAAGAACCCGCCCATCCTCATCCTCGACGAGGCCACCAGCGCCCTCGACACGGTCACCGAGCAGCTCGTGCAGGAGGCGATCAACCGCGTCATGGCCGACCGCACCGTCTTTGCCATCGCGCACCGCCTGAGCACGGTCCGCCACGCCGACCAGATCTGCGTCCTCGAGAAGGGCCGCCTCTGCGAACGCGGCACCCACGAGGAGCTCTACGCCCAGGGCGGGCGCTACCGCCGCCTCTGCGACCTGCAATTCCGCTGACACGTCGCCGCGCTACGCGGCGACGTCTGCGGAAGCCTGCCGCCGCAGGCACCCACGGGAGATCCACGGCAGCGCCGCGAATCTCCCGTAGAGAGAGGATCTTCCTCCACTGGCAGGCAACGGCCAGTGGAAGAAGATCCTCTAGATGAAGAGGGTCGTGCCGCCGGCCTTGGTCATGGCGGCGAAGCTGGCGACGCCGGCCACCTCGTCGACCTCGTCGAGGAGCTCCTCGCGGCCCATGCCCATGACATCCATAGCCATGTCACAGGCGACATAGCGCACGCCGAGGGCCCGCGCCTGGGCCATCAGCTCCGGCAGGCTGCTGACCTTCTTTACCGCCATCGTATGCCGCATCGCCGCGCTGCCCATGCCGAGCATGTGGAACTTCGACAGGGCCAGCTTGCGGGCGCCCCGCGGCAGCATCAGGCCGAAGAGCGTGCTGAAGAGGTCCTTGGCCACCGCCGGCGGCGGGTCCTTGCGCAGGACGCTGAGGCCCCAGAAGGTGAAGAAGATGCTGACCTTGGTGCCGAGGCTGGCCAGACCGGTGGCGATGATGAAGGCGGCCATGGCGCGGTCGAGGTCATTGCTGAACAGCACGATCGTGGCGGACTCGGGCGGTGTTGCGCCGCCGGTAGTCGCGGCCGGCCGCGCCGGCGCGGCGGCCTTGCGCACGATCGCCTCGAAGAAGCGGTCCTCCTCGCGCACCGCGCCGAGGGCGTGGCCGGTGCTGGCGCACCAGGCCTCGAGGTCGTTGCGGAAGGACAGCGTGCCGCGGATGATGACCTCGTCGCCGGGCGCCATCTCCTCGAGGCTCTGACGCACGCGGACAATCGGCCCCGGGCACTGCATCGCGGTGACATCGAGGCGCCGCGTCGCGGCCGGCGCGGCGCCCGCCGCGGGCGCGGCCGGGGCGGCGACCACGGGGAGCGCCCGCAGGGGCGCCGGGGCCGCCGTCGTGGCGCCGGTAGCCGTCGGCGCCGGCGACGGACCCGGACCCGGATGGACGTGCTTCCAGGTCATCCAGCCGCCGCTGAGGGTGGCGGCGCGGAAGCCGTGCTGGCGCAGCATGCGTTCGGCGATGTAGCCGCGCAGGCCGACCTTGCACAGGGTCACAATGAGGCGGTCGCGGGGCAGCTCGTCGAGGCGATGACGGAGGCTCTCCATGGGGATGGCCAGGGCTCCCGGGACGGTGCCGAGTTCGCGCTCGGCCGGCTCGCGGACGTCGAGGACGACGGCGTCGGCCGGCAGGGCATCGGCGTAGGCCGGCTCGCTGTCGCCGGCGAGGACGTTGGCGGCGATCATGCCGGCGAAGTTCACCGGCGACTTCGCCGAGCCCTGCGGTGGCGCGTAGGCCAGTTCGAGCTCGGCCAGGTCGCGAACCGTCAGCCCAGCCTGCATGGCCGTCGCCAGGACGTCGATCTGCTTCGCCACCGCCTTGCGGCCGACCACCTGGGCCCCGAGCAGGGTGCCGTCGTCGCGGAAGAGGACCTTCATATGCAGGGGCTCGGCGCCGGGGTAGTAGGCGGCATTGGAGGCCGGGTGGAGGTAGACGCGCCGGAAGGGAATCCCGGCGGCCGTGAGGGCCTCGGCGGTGTGCCCGACGCTGGCGGCGGTCAGGCCGAAGACCTGCACCACGTTGGTGCCCAGGCTGCCGCGGAAGCGGCTGTCGCGGCCGCAGGCGTTCTCAGCCGCGATGCGGCCCTGGCGGTTGGCCGGTCCGGCCAGCGGGATCTGCACCGGCCGGCCGGTGACACCGTCGCGCACCGCGATCATGTCGCCGACCGCGTAGATGTTCGGGTCCGAGGTGCGCAGGTGGTCGTCGACCGCCACCCCGCGGCACGGCGCCAGGTTCAGGCCGGCCGCCGCCGCCAGGGCCGTGTTGGGGCGCACCCCGACGGCCATGATGACCATGTCGGTACGCAGGCGCTCGCCGTTCTTCAGGACCACCTCGACCGGGCCGTCCGGGTCGGCGCTCGCGAAGGACTCGGCCGACTGGCCGAGATGCAGGACGACGCCCTTCGCCGCGAGTTCCTGATGCAGGGGCTGGGCCATCTCGGCGTCGAGGGTGCGCAGGACATGCGGGAGGATATCGACCAGATGCACCTCCAGGCCGCGCTGACGGAGGTTCTCGGCGACTTCCAGGCCGATGAAGCCGGCACCGATGACCGTGGCATGGCGCGCCTCGCGCTCGAGGTGCGCCATGATGCGGTCCAGATCCGTCATCGTCCAGAGCGTGAAGACCTGCGGCAGGGTCGCCCCCGGCAGCGGCGGCACCACCGGCTGCGAGCCGGTCGCCAGGATGAGGGTGTCGTACGATTCCTCGTAGGTCTCGCCGGTGTCCAGACGGCGCACCTGCACCCGACGGCGCTCGCGGTCGATCGCGGTGACCTCCTGAAGCGTCCGCACATCCACCCCGAAACGCCCGCGGAAGCGCTCCGGCGTCATCACCAGCAGGCTCTCGCGCTGCGGGATCACGCCGCCGACATGGTACGGCAGCCCGCAGTTCGCGAACGAGATGTGCTCGCCGCGCTCGAACATCACGATCTCGGCCTTCTCGGCCAGACGCCGCGCCCGCGCCGCTGCACTGGCACCGCCCGCCACACCGCCCACAATCACCAGCTTCATGGTTGTATCCCCTGATTGACGTGTCGTCATTAGGCCTGTCATCCTACCGCCCGGCGTTTCAGGACGGACCCGCCGCCGCCGCGCCCGGGTCGTCCTCGACAAACCGCATCACCGTCAGCAGATGCCGCTGCAGACAGCCGAAGACATGCAGGATGTCGCGATTGCGCAGGGCGCAGTACTTCACCGTGCCCTCCTTGTGCGTCCGAATCAGCCCGTGCGTCTCCAGGATGCCGAGCTGCTGCGACATCATGCTCTGGCTGCACCCCAGGGCCTCGTAGAGCTCCGTCACCGTGCGCTCGCCGTCCTGGAGGCACTGCAGTACCCCCAGGCGCAACGGATGCGCCAGGGCCCGCAGGACCTTCGCCCCGGCCTCGCGCTGCGCTGCACTCAAGGTCTCCGACATACCACGAGCCTCCTGATGACCGCCCAGACCATCACAAGATCCAAACATGAGAATAGTGTAATGTTGTAAACGCGGGTGTCAAGACCGATCAGACGGATCAGACGGGAACCCGGGCGCCGCGTTGGTTGGGGTCGCCGCCCGGGTTGCTTGCGGGGGTGTCGCAGGGTATGTTGCGGAGCTTTTTGGTGTGTCGTCGGCGATAGGCGTCGGCGCGAGCAGGAGAGCACGTCGATGAAGAGCACGCTCCGGATGCGCGTCCTGGGTCTGGTCCTGGGGTCGGTGGCGGCGTTGCTGCTGTCGGGCGGCTGTGGGGGTGAGCGGCCGTTGGAGCTGACCTACTCCATCTTCTTCCCGGCGACGCACCAGAACACGCTGTTGGCGACGGCCTGGGCCGACGAGATTGGCAAGCGCAGCGGCGGCCGGGTCAAGATCACCATCTTCCCTGGCGGCACGCTGACGCCGGCGGACAAGTGCTACGACGGGGTCGAGAAGGGCATTTCTGACCTCGGCATGTCATGCCTGAGCTACACGCGCGGGCGTTTCCCGCTGTCGGAGGTCCTCGACCTGCCGCTGGGCTGCCGTCAGGGCGCCACGGCGACGGCGATGGTGAACGCCTTCCATCAGAAGTTCCAGCCCACGGAATTCGACACCGTCAAGATGATGTACCTGCACGCCCATGGCCCGGGGGTTCTGCACACCAAGAAGCCGGTGTCGTCGCTGGCCGAATTGAAGGGCCTGAAGATCCGCTGCACGGGTCTGGCGGCCAAGATTGTGACGGCCCTGGGCGGCACGCCGGTGGCGATGCCGATGGGCGAGACCTACGATGCGCTGAGCCGCGGCGTGGTCGACGGCTCGATGGCGCCGCAGGAGTCGCTCGAGGGCTGGCGCTGGGGCGAGGTGGTGTCGAGCACCACGCTCTCCTATGGTTCGGCCTACACGACCACCTTCTTCGTGGCGATGAACAAGGACCGCTGGGACTCGTTGCCGGCGGACATCCAGGCGGTCTTCAACGAAGTCAACGCCGAGTGGCAGGCGCGCAGCGGCACGGCCTGGGACGCGATGGACGAGTCCGGCCGGGCCTTCACGGCGGGGCGCGGCAACCAGACCGTGACCCTGACCGACGCCGAGAATGCCGCCTGGGCGGCGGCGGTGCAGCCGATTCTGGACGAGTACGTGCAGAAGATGGCCGAGCGCGGCCTGCCCGGCGCCGAGGCCCTGGCCTTCTGCCAGGACTTCCTCAAAGCCAAGCAGTGACGGCAGTTCAGCCGGCGGCGCCGGCCGGGCGGGCGGTGTGAGAGCGGCCCGTCACGGCGGCGCCGTGGTGTTCCGGAGAGGAGCCATGCAGCGAGTGTACGGGTGGATATGGGGCCTGAGCGTGGGCCTGCATTGGGCGGCGGGAGCCAGCCTGGTGCTGCTCATGCTGACGACCGTGGCGGATGTGCTTCTGCGCAACCTCTGCAACCGGCCCATACCGGGGACCTACGAGCTGGTCGGCCTGGCCGGCGGCCTGGTCATCGGCCTGTCCCTGCCGCTGACCTCGTGGCGGCGTGGCCATGTCGAGGTCGACAGCTTCATCGGCCGGGTGCCGATGCCATGGCGGGCGGTGATCCAGGTCGCCACCCGGCTCCTGGGCGTCGCGCTCTTCGCGATCCTGACCTGGAATCTGGTCCAGCTTGGCCTGGGCATGCGCGCCTCGGGCGAGGTGACGGCGACGCTGGAGCTGCCGTTCTACCCGATTCTGTTTGCCCTGGCCGGCGCGGCGCTGGCGCAGGCGGTCGTCTTCGGCGGCCAGATTGTCCAAGTGGTCCGAGGCGACTATGAGTGAACCCCTGATCGGCATCCTCGGCCTGGTGGCCCTTCTGCTGCTCTTCCCGACCGGCATCGAGCTCGGCTTTGCCATGGCGGCGGTCGGCTTTGTCGGCTTCAGCATCCTGGTCAGCCCGGCGGCGGCCATGAGTGTCCTGGCCAACGACTTCTTCGACGTGTTCTGTTCCTACGGCTACACGGTCATACCCCTCTTCATCCTGATGGGCCAGGTCGCCAACAACGCCGGCATTGCCCGGCGCCTCTACGACGCCGCCTACCGTTTCGTCGGCCACGTCCCCGGGGGTCTGGCCATGGCGACGGTTGCCGGCGCGACCGTGTTCAAGGCGATCTGCGGCTCCTCCTCGGCGACGGCGGCGACCTTCGCCAGCGTGGCGGTGCCGGAGATGGACCGCTACCACTACGACCAGCGCCTGTCGACCGGCGTGGTGGCGACGGTCGGGGCGCTGGGGATGCTCCTGCCGCCGAGCGTGACCATGATCGTCTTCGGCGTCATCACGCAGCAGTCCATCGGCAAGCTCTTCCTGGCGGCGATCGTGCCCGGGCTGCTCATCGCGGCCTGCTTCGTCCTGGTCATCGCCGTCTGGTGCCGGATCAACCCGGCGCTGGGCCCCAAGGGCCAGCGCGCGACCTGGAAGCAGCGCCTGGCGGCGCTGCCCGAGTGTGCCTATGTCGTCGGTGTCTTCATCGTCGTCATCGGCGGTCTGATGAGGGGCTTCTTCACGCCGACCGAGGCCGGCAGCGTCGGCACGGTGGCGGTGCTGCTCCTGGCCCTGGCGCAGCGCGACCTGACCCTGCAGCGTTTCGGGCGGGCGCTGGACGCCTCGCTGCGGGCGGCCTGTCTGACCCTGACCCTGATTGCCGGCTCGACCGTCCTCGGCCACTTCCTGGCCCGCACCCGCATTCCGATGATTGCGGCCGAGTGGATCACCACCCTGCCGGTGCCCCCGAGTGTGATCATGGTGCTGATCTGCATCACCTACCTGATCGGCGGGTCCTTCGTCGACGACCTCGCCTTCATGGTCCTGGCTACGCCGATCTTCTTCCCGGCCGTCCTCAAGCTCGGCTTCGATCCGCTCTGGTTCGGCATGATCATCGGCGTCACCCTGATGATCGGCGTGGTCGTGCCGCCGATTGCCCTGAACGTCTTCGTCGTGCGCGGCATCACCAAGGTGCCCTTCAAGACCATCTACCACGGCGTCTATCCCTTCCTCTTCTCCATGGTCGTGGTCGCCATCCTGCTCTTCATCTTCCCCGAGCTGGCGACCTGGCTGCCGGGCCGCCTGATGCGCTGAGGCGGGCGCCACGATCCGCCCGGGCCGCCCGCTTCCGGGCGGCCTGGGTCGCTCCAACGGCCGGTTCTGGCACCCCTTTTCAGGGTGCCCGGTCTGTGGACTCGCGGTTCCGGGGGTCGGGCTCGCGCGCGACCCCCGGCTACGATCTGGCATCCCTCCAGGATGCGCGGTCTGTGGACTCGCGGTTCCGGGGGTCGGGCTCGCGCGCGACCCCCGGCTACGCTCTGGCATCCTTGGTCTCGACGAGGGCATCGGTCGGGCGGTTCCCCTATCCCAACGGGATTGCGCCCCCCAGCCCAGGGTTGCGGCTTGGCCGCTACCCTGGGTCCCAGTACCATCCCGCCCATACAACCCCAAGGGGGTTGCGTCGCGGTGCCGTTGCGTCGGCTCCTGGCGAGGTGATCGACGCAACCCTCGTTGGGGTTGGGGCCCATGGCCATGGGCCATCCCAGGGTAGCGGAGGTACCGCAACCCTGGGCTCTGGGCCGCAGCCCCCTCGGGGCATCGGGAGGCAGTCTCCGTCAATCGCCTTGCCCGTTCCCGAACCCACCAGGCTCCACGCCAGGAAGTACGCAGTTGCCACATGAACCATGAATTCCAGGTCCCGCCCGGCCGACAAACCTGGCATGCACCCCGCGGCCGGGGGCGGTTTGTCGGAGCTCCGTCGGGGGCTATATTCCCGGTGCGCCTGCGGGGCTCGACCCGGCCCTCCCGATGGCGTGGAGTCGCCGCGCCGGGTCGGCATCCTCAAGGCCTGTCCTTTTCAGCAGCATCCTACGCGCATGAATCCAGAGTTAACGCGAGAGATCCAGCGTCGGCGCACCTTTGCCATCATCTCGCACCCGGACGCCGGCAAGACGACCCTGACCGAGAAGCTGCTCCTCTACGGCGGCGCCGTGCAGCTCGCCGGCTCGGTGCGTTCCCGCCGCAACCAGCGTGCCACCTCCTCGGACTGGATGAAGCTCGAGCAGGAGCGCGGCATTTCGGTGTCGTCGACGGTCCTGCAGTTCGAGTATCAGGACCACGTCGTCAACCTCCTCGACACCCCCGGCCACCGCGACTTCAGCGAGGACACCTACCGGGTGCTGACGGCGGTCGACAGCGTGGTGATGGTGATCGACGCCGGCAAGGGCATCGAGGAGCGCACCCGCAAGCTCTTCGAGATCTGCCGGCTGCGGCACATCCCCATCTTCACCTACATGAACAAGATGGACCGCCCGGCCAAGGACCCGCTGGCCCTGGTTGACGAGCTCGAGAATGTCCTCGGCATCCACGCCTTCCCGGTCACCTGGCCCCTCGGCGACGGCCCGGACTTCCGCGGCGTCTACGACCGCGTCACCCAGCAGCTCCACCTCTTCGAGAGTGTCGCCAAGGGCAGCACCCGCGCCATGGTTGAGGTCACCGGTGCCACCGACCCGCGTATCGCCGACATGATCCACCCGGACCGCTACGGCACCTGGCTCGAGCAGCTCGACCTCCTGGCCGGTGCCGGTGCCGAGTTCGACCTGGCGCGCATTCACCAGGGCGAGCTGACGCCGGTGTTCTTCGGCAGTGCCATGAACAACTTCGGCGTGCAGCTCCTCCTCGAGTACTTCGTCCGGCATGGCATGCCGCCGCGGCCGCGCCCGTCGTCGCTCGGCCTCATCGAGCCGGACGCCCCGGAATTCTCGGGTTTCGTCTTCAAGGTCCAGGCCAACATGAACCCGAATCACCGCGACAGCCTGGCCTTCATACGGGTCTGCTCCGGCATCTTCGAGAAGGACATGGTCGTCCCCAATCCCCGCGACGGGCGCCCCCTGCGTCTGGCCTACCCGCAGCGGCTCTTCGGCCAGGAGCGCGAGTCGGTCGAGCGCGCCTACGCCGGCGACATCGTCGGCCTGGTCAGCCATGGCGGCTTCCGCATCGGCGACACCTTCGCGACCGCGCCGGGCCTGCGCTACCACGAGATACCGCGCTTTGCGCCGGAGGTCTTCGCCTTCCTGCACAACCCCACGCCCTCGAAGTACAAGCAATTCCGCGAAGGCCTCGATCAGCTCCTCGCCGAGGGCGTCATCCAGGTCTTCCAGATCGACCATGGCGCCAGCCGCGTGCCCCTCCTCGGCGCCGTCGGCCAACTGCAGTTCGACGTGGTGCGCTACCGCCTCGAGAGCGAGTACGGCGCCGAGTCGCGCCTCGAGACGGCGCCCTACCACGAGGTCCGCTGGGTCGACCCGGCGGTCGACGTCAGCAAGCTCGCCGGGGCCTACCTGGGCACCAACGTCACCCTGGCCAGGGATATCGCCGAGGCGCCGGTGCTGCTCTTCCCGGACGCCTGGAGCGTGGCCTACTTCCAGGAAAAGCACGAGGGGGTGGTGCTGCACACCATGTCACCCCTGGACCAGGCAGCGACATGAACTCGCGACCGCTCGATGCCGAGATGCTGAAGCCTTCGGCCTACCCGCGGCTGGCCCTCGAGGGCGAGCCCTGGGCGTGGTTCGAGCAGGCCTGTGCCGACATCGGCGCGCCGGTGACCCCGGCGCACCGCGCCGTGCTCGAGGCCCTCTACAGCCACCTCGTCGGCGTCAACACCTGGCTGAATCTGACCCGCCTGACCAGCCCGGCCGAGTACCTCAAGTTCCACGTCTTCGACTCGCTGACCGCCCTCGGCCTGGTCGAGGACCTGACCGCGCCCGGGGCGCTCTGTCTGGACCTCGGTTCCGGCGGCGGCTACCCGGGCCTGCCGCTGATGACCTGGCTGCCGGACCGGCGCTGGGTCCTGGTCGACAGCCGTGGCCGCAAGGCGGCCTTCCTGTCCGAGGCGGTGAAGTTGACGCCATGCCGTCAGGCCGAAGCGGCGTCGTTCCGCGGTCGCGAGGCGGCGCATGCCCGCCCGGACCTGGCGCGGCAGTGCGACCTGGTCACGGCGCGGGCGGTTGGGCCGGCCGATGCCGTCCTGGAAGAGGCCGAGGCCCTGGTCCGCCCGGGCGGTTTCGTCCTCATGCTCAAGGGACCCTCCTTCCTCGACCAGGAACGCCAGGCCGCCGCGGATTGCGCTGAGCGCCTTGGCTTCGAGATGGCCCAGGAGCTGACCATGGCCCTCGACGAGGCCGACCCGGAACGCTTCCTCGTGCTGTTTGAACGTCAGGCTTTGCCGCGCCATGGTGGTCAGCGTCGGGGGCCGCATGGCCGCCACCGCGGCCGGCCGCGGCCCGGCCCAGCCTGAGGGCCCGGCGCCGTCGGGGCGTGGCGGCCGGTGCCATGGCAGTCTGACCGGGGCGTCGGGGCCTGTCCGCGGGGTGGGCGGCGGGCACAAGAAGGGGAAGGCAGGCGAAGCGCATGGACAAGCTCTTGCCCAAGACGGTCGTATTTACCAAGATGACGGCAGGCGGTAATGACTTCGTCTGCATCGACAACACCCGCGGCGAGTACGACGAGCTCTTGCGTTCGTCCTGCCTGAGCGGCTTTGTCCAGGCCATCTGCCGGCGCGGCCTCGGCGTCGGCGCCGACGGCGTCATCGTCGCCGGCGACCAGGGCAATGGCCAGGGCGTCGATATCGTGGCGCGTTTCCTCGAGCCGGATGGCTCCGAGGCGCGCCTCTGTGGCAATGGCACCGCCTGTTTCGCCTACTGGTGCCTCAGCGAGGGCCTCGTGGCCGGCCCGAAGGTGGCCATCCTCACCGCCGCCGGGACGGCCCAGGCCCAGCCCAACGAGCACCGTCCTGGACCGCTCGGTCAAGGCCTGCGGGCGCACCTGGACCGTCCATACCCTCGACACCGGCGTGCCCCATGCGGTCATCTTCGTGCGCGATGTCGCCACCGTCGACGTCGCCCGCTGCGGCGCGGCCATCCGGCATCACCCGGACTTCCACGATCTCGGCGGCGTCAACGCCAACTTCACCCAGGTCCTCGGCGTCGGCCGGCTGCGGGTGCGGACCTTCGAATTCGGCGTCGAGGCCGAGACCCTGGCCTGCGGCACCGGCTCCACCGCCGCCGCCATCATCGCGGCCATCAAGCAGCGCTGGCCGGCGCCCTACTGCGCCGGCGCCGAGCCGGTCCAGGTCGAGGTCCGCGGCGGCGAGACCCTGCGCATCTGGTTCACCCTCGATCCTCGGAAGGGCCTCTACGACGTCTGTCTGGAGACCCGCGCCCGGGCCATCTACACCGGCATCCTGCGCCCCGAGCTGGTCCATGAACTGACCACCTGCCGGGCGGCCGGCCAGGCCTGAGCGGCCGGAGCGCGGCCGGGGAAGACGCCATGAGCGACAGCACCTACGTCAGCATCGACCAGAACTGCCACCCGCTCTGGGATACCATCCCGAAGCTGGCGGCGCTGGCGCGCCACGGCTGGCAGGGCGTCCACTGCGTCGAGGATATCGACGTCGCCTTCAGCCGCCAGGGGGCCCGCCCCGGCGAGTCCGGCCTGGCCCTCCTGACCGAGCGCTACTACCGCGGCGGGCACTCCGACTGGGGCGCGGCGCTCTTCGCCCACGACTTCCTCGGCCGGCTGCCGGTGGACATCCGCGTCCTGGAGCCGTACACCGGGCGCACCACGGCCGCCCTGGCGCGTCTCCTGGAGACCACCATCGACGCGCTCTACGAGCGCTGGTCGCCCTCGGACAACTGGCAGCTCGTCGGCTCCAGCTACGCCGACGACCCGCGCTGGCACCGCCTCATCGGCGATGTCAGCCTCGCCGAGGCCGGGCCGCACCTCATGGCGCTCTACCGGCATGCCCGCGAGGACCTCCAGGAGCGCTTCCCGGAGGCGGCCGTGCAGGGCCGCCTGGCGGCGTGGTTCGATGCCCAGGAGTCGTTCGCCGCGGGCCGCATCGCGGCGGCGCCGGCGGCGCCGCTGAGCGAGCTGTACCGCTCCTGGCTGCAGGACGCCCTCGGCGGCGCCTGCCGCCTGGCCCTGACCTCGGAACGCTTCAGCCTGAGCCGCCTGGCCGGCAACGACCCGCTCCTGCGGCTCTTCCTGGAGCGCTACGACGCCGCCGGCGCAGCCTACAACGAGGCCCTCCGCGAAACTGGTGTGGGCATGAGCCCGCTGCGGCTCTCCGAGGGCGAGCTGCCCTTCTTCGTCACCTGCCGTCGTGACGGCCGCCTGGTGCGCGCCGCGGCGGCGCTGCAGGATGGCGCCTTGGTCGCCGGCGACCGCCGCTGGGTGCTCGCGGGCGGTGCACTCCCGGTCGAGGCGATGGAGCGCGACGGCGTCGTGGCGCTGGCCGGCAAGGCGCTCCTGCTGGTCCTGCAGGCCCGCCTCGGGGCTGAGCCGGCGGCGCTGGCGCTGCCGCATCAGGGCTCGCTGTACATGCCGGCGGCGCACGCCTTCGAGCGTCTCCTGCGTGCCGGCGGTCTGCTGACGGCGCCGGCGCAGCCGGTGCTGCGGGTGCGTTTCCGCTTCTTCGAGCACTGGCGCGGCCTCGCCACCCGCGTCAGGCTGCCGCCCTACCTGGCCGACAGCCTTGGCCTGGAGGAGGGCAGTGCTGACAGCGTCGCGGCGGCCATCAGCGCCGGCATCGCCGCCGCCCGCCGCGACCTCGAGACCCTGCGCCAGCCCGCCGGCCGCGAGGCCTTCTGGCGGGCGCGCGCCGGCGCCCTGGCGGCCGAGCGCGACGGCCTCGAGGCCGAACGGCGACGCCTGGCGGCCGACCCGCAGCGCCGCGCCGAGGCCGGCCTGCTCTGGCAGCGCATCAAGGACATCGACCGGCGCCAGGCCGAGGAACAGGCCGAGTGGGTCCTCAGCCGACTGCGGATCCTCGATGTCGAGTACTACGACTCCCGCGGCGCCCTCCTGCCATGGTGCCTCGCCCTCGGCGGCGAGGGCCTCTGCGAACGCCTCCTCGAGCAGGCCGACGTCACCCCGGAGCACGCCTGAGCCATGTCACACGAGCGCCTGCATCGCATCCGCCGACACTACGAGGCGCGCCTGGCGGCCGACCGCGAGAGCTACGACATCCTCGACTGGTCCAGCCGCGAGGCCCAGCAGGCCCGCTTCGCGGCCCTCCTGCGCGTCCTGCGCGCCGAGTTCGCGCCCGGCGAGCGGCCCTGGCTCCTCGATGTCGGCTGCGGCCTGACCGACCTGGCGTCGTTCCTCGAGGCGGCCGCCTTCCCGGTGCGCTACCTCGGCGCCGATATCACCCTCGGGATCCTGGCCGAGGCCCGCCGTCGCCACCCCGGGCGGGCCCTCCTCGCCGGCGATGTCTTCGCGGCGACGCCCCTGCGGAGCCGCGGCGTCGATGTGTGCTACTGCTCCGGTGTCTTCAACCTCAACCTCGGCAACAACGACGCCTTCGCCGCGGCGGCCCTGCCGCGCCTGGTCGAGCTCAGCCGCGCCGTGGCGGTGGCGAACTTCCTGCACCGTCGCACCCGCCACCAGCACCCGCACTGCCACTACTTCGACCCCGAACGGCTGATCCGCTCCATGACCGCCCGCGGCCTCGAGGTCGACCTCCTCGACGACTACCTCGAGAACGACTTCACCCTGGTGCTTCGCCGATCCGGTCCCGGCTGAGGGCGCACGGGCGGCCCAG
>JAGVUW010000434.1 GCA_019136035.1 Verrucomicrobiota bacterium
ACGGCACGACGCTGCATCTTGATGTCAGCGGCGTGCCCGCGGCCGCCCGGCAGGCCACCGGGGCCCTCCCCGCGGTCATCGAGATCCGCGGCGACGCGACCCTTCGCCCGCTCGACGCGGCGGCCGTCCTATGGACACGGCCCCTCCCCGGGCGGACCCTCGTCGCGGTGCGCCCCGGCGCCGATGGCCGGGCCCGCCTCGCCCTCGAGCGCGGCCCCGCGGCGGTAGCCGCGGCCGCGCCGGAGCGCCAGGGCACCGGCAATCTCCTCGACCTCCGCCGCCAGCCTGGCTGCATCGAGATCGACATCGAGGTCTACCGGCGCCAGACCCTGACCCTGCCCCTCGAAGCCCGGCCGCTCGCCTGCGAGATCAGCCGCGGCGGCCTGCACCTGCGAGCGTGGCGAGCCACCCCGGACGGCCGCGGCGTCACGATCGACCTCGCCGGGACTGACATTCAGGGCGAAGAGGGTACGGTACGCCTGCGCATCGAGAACGCGTGATTCAGGGACGCCCGTCAGGGCGCATCAGGAGATCGAGCATGGCCGACAGGACTATCGGTTTCGGCGTCGTGGGACTCGGCATGGGCCGCCAGCACTGCAAGGCCCTCTCCACCGCCCGCGGCGCCCGACTCGTCGCGGTCTGCGACAGCGACCCGGAACGCCTCAACCCCGTCGCCGAGACCTACGGCGTCAAGGCCTACACCGACTACGCCGAGATGCTCCGTGATCCGGCCGTCGAGGGCGTCTGCGTCGCCACACCCAGCGGCATGCACGCCGACATGGCCATGGTCGCCGCCGCGGCCGGCAAGCACCTCCTCATCGAGAAACCGGTCGACATCGACCTGGAGCGCATCCGCCGCCTCATCGCCACCGTCCGCCAGCACCGCGTCAAGGCCGCCGTCGTCTTCCAGACCCGCACCATGCCGGTCTTCAAGCGCCTGAAGGCCCTGGTCGACTCGGGCCGCCTCGGCACCCTCATCGGCGTCCATGCCATCCTGCCGTGGTACCGCGCCGACAGCTACTTCCAGGGCGTGCACGGCTCCTGGCGCGGCACCTGGGCCATGGACGGCGGCGGCTCGCTGATGAACCAGGGCGTCCACACCGTCGACCTGATCCAGTGGATGGCCGGACGCGTCAGTGCGGTCAACGGCCGCTTCGGGGTCTACGCCCACGAGATCGAGACCGAGGATAAGGCCGTTGCCATCCTGCGCTTCGCCAACGGCGCCCTCGGGACCCTGACCACCACCACCGCGGCCTACCCGGGCTCCGACCGCATCTTCCTCATCCATGGCACCCGCGGCACCGTCCAGATCAACGACCACCTCGTCTCATGGAAACTGGTCGATGACAAGGACGGCGCCGAGGAGCGCGAGATGATGGCCTTCTACGGCCCGCCGGCCGCGCGTGCCGAGGCCGTCACGGTCGCCAGCGACCCGCTGGCCGTCGGCGCCACGGGTCATGTCTTCCATGTCGAGGATCTCGCCGAGGCCATCCGCGCCGACCGCGAGCCCTACACCGCGATCGAGACCGCGGTGCACGCCGTCGAGATCATCCTGGCGGTGTACGAGTCGGGCCGCAGCGGCCGCGAAGTCACCCTGTCCTGAGACCCGGAGGCGCCGCCGTGCCCAGAATCGTGATTCTCGACGGCCTGGCCGTGAACCCCGGCGACCTCTCGTGGGCGCCCGTGGAGGCCCTGGGCGAGGTGACGGTGCATGAGGTGACGCCGCCGGCCCTGACGGTCGCCCGCGCCGCCGGCGCCGAGGTCCTGCTGACCAACAAGACGCGCCTCGGCGAGGCCGAACTCGCGGCGTTGCCGGCCTGCCGCTACATCGGCGTCCTGGCGACGGGGACCAACGTCGTCGACCTGGCGGCGGCGGCTCGGCGCGGCGTCGTGGTGACAAATGTCCCCGCCTACAGCACCGCCTCGGTGGCGCAGGCGACCGTCGCGCTGCTCCTCGAGCTGACGCACCGAGTCGGCCACCACGCCGAGACCGTCCGCGCCGGCCGCTGGTCGCGCCATTGTGACTTCTGCTACTGGGACCACCCGCTGATCGAGCTGGACGGCCTCGTCCTCGGCCTGGTGGGCCTCGGCCACATCGGCCGGGCCGTGGCCGCGATCGGCCACGGCATGGGCATGGCGGTCATCGCCTACGCGCCGCGCCCACCGGCGGCGCGGCCGGAGTGGGTCCGCCTGGTCAGCCTCGAGGATGCCTTCCGCGAGAGCGACGTGCTCAGCCTGCACTGTCCGCTGACGGCTGAGAATGCCGGGATGGTCAACGCCGAGCGGCTACGGCTGATGAAGCCGACGGCGCTGCTCCTGAACAC
>JAGVUW010000784.1 GCA_019136035.1 Verrucomicrobiota bacterium
AAGACGCTGACCTGCAGCGGTATCAAGGAGGTCGCGATCGATACCAATGCGGTGGTTGACCAGGGCACGGTGGCCTGGACCGGCGCCTTCGACATGGGCGACTGGGTGACCCTCGAGGACGCCTTCAATACCACCGGGACGCCGGAGCTGAATACCTACACGATCACCCTGGCCCGCATCGACCAGGTCCGCGTCGTCGACCACCTCGGCGTCACCGGCGACCTCGTGCCCTCGGCCTCGGAGGCCCTGTACGAGGCCACGGCCACGACGGCCGTCTCGGGCGACGAGACCTTCCACGTCGGCCTGACCGCGATGGATCCGTTCATGAACGACCGCGGCTTCCGCAGTGCCGACTTCTCGATGTTCTGGACGACGACACCGGAGGCCTTCGGCGAGCTGGACCAGGGCCTCGAGACCGCGCCGGCGGGTATGGGCGAGCTCGAGGTCGCGTACCACTCCGGGCTCTACACCGGCATCTGCGTGCCGAACAGCCCGCTGCAGCGCCTTGGCGAGATCGGCCGCGTGCACAGCTTCCAGCCGGCGCGCTCGCTGCGCCTGTGGGCCGGCAGCAGCGCCGACGAGAGCGGCCATGATGCCGACATCCTGGACGTCTTCAAGATCGGCCCCCAGGCACAGACCGTGGGACGGATCAACATCAACAGCCTGCAGCCCGAGGTGCTCACAGCGCTGTTCACCGGGGCCCTGGATGTCAGCGTCCGCGGGGCGGTCGACGCGGTTCTCGAGCGTCGCCAGGAAGGCCGCAGCTTCGCCACGGTCGGCGAGTTCCTCGGCGGTGTCTCCGGGCTCACGCCGGGCGCGGGCACCCTCGATGCGGTGGCCGAGCAGGCCGCCGTCCGCCTGGCCGAGAAGCTGACGGTGCGGTCGAACTACTTCACGGTCATCCTCTGCGCGCAGGCGATGAAGGACGTGGCCGGCGTGGATGTGGTCAAGGCCGCCTACGGCCGCATCGACGTGACGCGTCAGGGACGCTATGTTGACCCGATCCTGGCCGAGCAGCGGCTGATGGCGGTCGTCTACCGCGACGCCCTGACCAACACGACTCGACTGGAGCGGGTGGAGTTCCTGGATGAGTGATGTCGTCCCGAGGGATCGTGGAGCTTGGCGCCGGCCGCGGCATGCGGCGGCCGGCGCCGTCCTTTGCCTGGCGGTGAGCGCCAGCCTGCCGGCGCAGGTGGCCCCGGCGGCCCCGGCCGTCCCGGCGCCTGGTCCGGCCGCCGGTGCGGCGCCGGCAGTGCCGGGTGCGGTCAAGCCGCTGCCGGCGCGCAGTCCGCGCCAGTTAGCCGATGAGATCATCCCGATCCTGCAGCGCCGCAAGACGCCCTGGCAGCTCTACGGCAGCTACGCGCAGACGTACCGCGACTACGCCGACCGCGAGAGCGCGGTCCGGCCGGCCAACGAACGCGCCGCCGCGACGCAGGCCCGCCTCGTGGCGCACCTGCGCGGCATGGCCGACCTGCTCGCCCGCATGGGCGACCAGGCCAAGCTGCGCCAGAGCATCCAGCGCGGAACATCGACCGTCCCGCCCGAGAAACGCCAGGAGTCCTTCGTCCAGGCCGGCACCGAATTGGACCGCCTCCTGAACGAGTTCGTGCGCAGGGCCGCGGCCCTGCCCCAGACTCGCGCCGCCAGCCCCCGCCGCGGCTGAGATCGGTCCAACCACGGCGCCGTGCGTGGACATCCCCCGGGCGCCGCTAGCGCCCTCCCCGCCAGAGAACCGGCCTCGGCCGGAAGTGTGCCGCGGGCCTTCAGGCTGCGGCAACATCCGGTGCCGCGCCGGGACACCGACGCGGGCATATGGGTCCACGGCGCCGCGCGTGGACATCCCCCGGGCGCCAGCCATGGCAAGGCGGAACAGCGCTCGCCACCGGTGTGGAGCGCGAGTGTCCACAGACGCGAACGCGTCCACGAGCCGCAACGGCATCGACAGCACAACGACGCGAGGTCTCATACGCGCCGGCAGGTGCGTTCCTCATGGCGTGAAGCATGGTGGCTCCGAGAACAGGCACGGTCATCGACGGAGACTGTTCTCCCCATGCCCCAAGGGGCGCCTCCAGATCGATGCCGGCGACGGAAGCCTCCATTACACAGAATCTTCCGTCAGTGGCCGTTCCAGGCCAGTGACGAAAGATTCTTCAGGGCGCCTCCGGGCGTACGCCGATGCCGTAGTCGGGGAGGATACGGGCCATGGTGCGGGCCAGATCGAGGGCGGCCTGGTAGGCGCTGTCGGGGTCGTCGTCGACCATGGTGGAGATGGTGACGGTGTGCAGGTTGGCCAGCGGCGGGCTGCGCCAGGACTGGACCATGTCGGCCAGGCGCTGGAGGATCTGGTCCAGGGCGTCGGTACGGGCAGCGGTGACGCCGGTCCAGAAGACCACCAGCATGGTCTGCCCCTGACGCTCGAAGAGCCGGATATGGCCGGCCTCACCGGGGAAGACATCGGAAGGGCACGTCGCCCGGTAACCGCGGCGGCGCCGCCACCCGGCGGCAGGGTAGCACCAGTCCGGCGAGTGCGGCCGTTTGAGCAGGTCCGGGCGGCGGCTGGGGCGACCCTCGGGGGGTGACCAGTACAGGACGGTGGCCGAGAGGCGCCGGCCATCGGGGCCGAGGTAGATGCCGAGGCTCTGGTCGGTGGGGTCGAGCATGTTAAACTCGGTCTCGGAGAGGTCCTCATGGGCGATGCGGACGTAGGGCCCCAGGCGGCGCGGGAAGGTCTCCAGAGAGAGCCGGTGGGTGAGGCGCTGCAGGCTCTGGGCGTAGAGGCGGTCGTAGTGTCGATCGAGGAGGAAGCTGGCAGCGGCGCCAGTGAAGAGCAGGAGCGCGACGGCGAAGGCGACATCGGCGAGGCGGCCGAGGCCAGGCGCCATGACGGCGGGCGGCGCGGGCGCGGGCATGGCGGCGGGAGCCTCCTCGGCGGGCGTCAGTAGGCTGACCAGGCCGGCGAGGCTGGCGATGGCGAGGGCGAAGGTCAGGAGACCAAGCAGCTCGTGCGGGCCGCCGTGGGTGAGGTGCAGCCAGCCGCGGGCGTAGAAGATGCCGCTGATGAACACGCGGATGGCGTTGGTCAGCACCGCCACCGGCACCACGGCCAGGAGCAGC
>JAGVUW010000169.1 GCA_019136035.1 Verrucomicrobiota bacterium
ACTCCAGCGACAACCGCGGCAACCGCGCCGGCAACGACAACCGCGGCAATGTCGACCCCAACGACAACCGCGGCAACCGCGCCGGCAACGACAACCGCGGCAATGTCGACAGCGGCCACCGGCAGCCCGCCGGCGCCCCCGGCGCGGCGCCGGCCGAGATGGCACGGCCCGCCGCGGCGGCGCCCGCAGTCGAGCCCGTCGGCGCCCCCGTCGACAGCGACGAGGCCCAGGACGTGGCCGCCGGGACCGTCAGCGCCACCCCCCTGCCCAACCTCGACCTGCGCGAACTCCAGAACATGGAGATGACGGCGCTGACGCAGATGGCCATCGACCTGAATGTCGAGGGCGTCGGCTCGCTCAGCAAGCACGACCTGATCTTCGAGGTCCTCAAGAACGGCAACGAGAAGAACGGCGTCCTCTATGGCGGCGGCGCCGTCGAGGTCCTGCCGGACGGCTTCGGCTTCCTGCGCAGCCCGGGCTTCAGCTACCTGCCCTGCCCGGAAGACATCTACATGAGCCCGTCGCAGATCCGGCGCTTCTCCCTGCGCACCGGCGATACGGTCATGGGTGCCATCCGGCAGCCGCGCGAGAAAGAGCGCTTCTTCGCCATGCTCAAGGTCGAGTCGATCAACGGCGAGGCCCCGGAGCTTAAGAAGGGCAAAGTCCCCTTCGAGAACCTGACGCCGTTCTTCCCGACGCAGCGCCTGATCCTGGAGCGCGGCAAGGAGGAGATCAGCATGCGCGTGGTCGACCTGGTCACCCCGGTCGGGCGCGGTCAGCGCGGCCTGATCGTGGCACCGCCGCGCACGGGCAAGACCGTGCTGCTGCAGAAGATCGCCAACAGCATCACGGCGAACAACACCGACATCATGCTGATCGTCCTGCTCATCGACGAGCGCCCCGAGGAAGTCACCGACATGCGCCGGATGGTCCAGGGCGAGGTCGTCAGCAGCACCTTCGACGAGCCGCCGGACCGCCATGTGCAGGTCGCCGAGATGGTCATCGAGAAGGCCAAGCGCCAGGTCGAACACGGCCGGCATGTGGTCGTGCTCCTCGACAGCATCACGCGCCTGGCGCGGGCCTACAACACCATCGAGCCGCACAGCGGCCGCATCCTCTCCGGCGGTGTCGACGCCAATGCCCTGCACAAGCCGAAACGCTTCTTCGGCGCCGCCCGCAATATCGAGGAGGGCGGCAGCCTGACCATCCTGGCGACGGCCCTGATCGACACGGGCAGCCGCATGGACGAGGTCATCTTCGAGGAGTTCAAGGGCACCGGCAACATGGAGCTGCATCTGGACCGGCGCCTGGTTGACAAACGCATTTATCCTGCCATCAATATCGAGCAGAGCGGCACGCGGCGCGAAGAGCTGCTGCTGCACCCGGACGAGCTGGAGCGGGTCTGGACCCTGCGGCGGGTGCTGAACGGCGTGCCTACCGTCGAAGCCATGGAACTGCTCATCACCAAGCTCAAGAAGACCAACAGCAACATCGAGTTCCTGCTCTCGCTGCAGATGCAGTGATCGGGAACCCGTGGTCTGTCGTGCCGCCGGGAGCTGCCGGGAAGGACGCCGCGCCCGTCGTGGGCGGGGCGCGTCGTCGTGGCAGGCCGGCGAGGGCGGACCGGAGGGACGCACGTCAGCCGCCTGGAGACTGTTACCTATGGAAACCATCCGTTGCCCGTATTGTGAGTGCAAGGTCCTGATGAGTGATGTCGAGGACGACGACGGCCTCTGTCCGGAGTGCGGCGCGCCCCTGCTCAGTGCCCTCAACGACGATCTCGCCGACGACCAGGGCGATGACGAGGACGAACTGGATCTGGATGTCGATGCCGCCGTGGCTGCCGACGACGAGGACGAGGACCTGGATGAGGACGACATCGACGACGACGAGGACTGACCCGGCCGGGGTGAGTCAGAGACCGCGATGACCAAGGACCACGACGCCCGTTACGACGAAAGCCACATCAAGACCCTCAGTTCCCTGGAGCACATCCAGACGCGTCCGGGGATGTACATCGGCCGGCTGGGCAACGGCGAGCATCCTGACGATGGCATCTATGTCCTGCTGAAGGAAGTCATCGACAACAGCGTCGATGAGTTCATCATGAAGCAGGGCCGGCGTATTGATGTCGCCATCGCTGCCGACGGTACGGCGACGGTGCGCGACTACGGCCGTGGCATACCCCTCGGCAAGCTCGTCGAGTGCGTCTCGCAGATCAACACCGGCGGCAAGTACAACACCGAGGCCTTCCAGTACTCGGTGGGTCTGAACGGCGTCGGCCTCAAGGCCGTCAACGCGCTGTCGGAACGCTGAACGGCGTCGGCCTCAAGGCCGTCAACGCGCTGTCGGAACGTTTCACGGTCCGGTCGGTGCGTGACGGCCGCTTCCGTCGTCTGGTCTTCGCCGAGGGCGCCCTGCAGGAGGAAGAGGAGGGCGCCAGCCCCGACCCCGACGGCACCGAGGTCAGCTTCCTGCCGGCGGCGCGCTTCTTCGACGGCTTCCGTTTCGAAGAGAAGTTCCTGCGGCGACGGCTGCAGAACTACGCCTACCTCAACAGCGGCCTGTCGCTGTACCTCAACGGCGAACGCTTCTACTCGCGCGACGGCATCCTCGAC
>JAGVUW010000194.1 GCA_019136035.1 Verrucomicrobiota bacterium
GGCGCGGCCGTACATCATCCACAGGGCGCGCTTGTGGTCGCCCTTGCCGGAGCGCAGCATGGCCAGCCCGTAGCCATCCTGGAGGCGGCTGGGGTCATTCCAGTCTTCCGGCCAGCGGCTGGCCTCCGCCTCGATCTCCTCGCGGGTGAAGGGGAAGTCCGCCGAGGGCGTCCAGCCCGGCGAGCGTGCCAGGGCCCAGGCGAACTTCGGCCCGCGGAAGACGCGGTAGGCGTGCTCGAGGGCGGCGTGCGAGGCGTCGCAAGCCGTCGTCTTCGGCCGGACGCCGTACTGCGGATGCGAGCCGCAGTCGCCCACACGCGGCCCGAGCCGGTCGATGTTGACGATGTTCATGCAGAAGTCGAAGACGCTGCGGTAGTGGCGGCTCGTGGCGAAGTTCGGGTACTTGCTCTCCGGGTAGGTCTCCGGACGGAGCCGGCGCAGGTGTTCGATGGACTCGACCACCGGTCCCATGCCGGTGACGTGCATGCTGTTGTAGCCATTGGTCGATTCGTAGGCGGCGCCGTCGCGGTAGAAGCTGTTGGTGACGAAGTAGCGCATCTGGCCGTAGGGCGAGTCGTAGAGCCAGTCCATGAACTCGTCGCCGCGTTCGTAGTTGAGGACCTCGGCCATGCGGGCCAGGCCCATCTGCATGAAGGGCTCGTTGGAGTGCGTGGCGCCGTCCATCGAGCCCTGCATCCAGACCGCGAAGAGGTTCTCCTCGATGAAGCGCCGCAGTTCCTCGTGTGTCGCGATGGCGTAGCCCTTGCTCTGCAGGTAGGGCAGGATGGCCTCGTCCTGGTCGATTGCCGGGAAGATCCGGTCGTAGGCCTCGGCGTGGCTCATCTGGTAGCCGGGGAGGTCGATGCAGTAGATGGTGAAGCCGCTGCCGAACAGGTTGGGGCCTTCGCTGAACGGCGCCGGGCCGAGCCGCTCGACCTGGCCGACGTTGTTGCGGTGGCGGTGCTGGGTCATGGTCGCCAGGTAGGACCACTCGACGGCGAGCCGCGAGAAGGCTACGAGGGCCTTGTGCACGTAGGCCGGATCGCCGGTCTTGAGGTACTCGGAGGCACACTGCGGGGCGACGTTGAGCATCTTGTGGCAGTAGGACTGGCAGATCTCGGCGATGAAGCCGTAGTGACGGCCGTCAGGGGCCACATAGCCGCCGCCGATGCCGTCGTCCGGGAAGGCCCCGCTGGTGAAGTCGCCCTTGGCGAAGTCGTTGGACGGATAGAGCTCCTGGCCGATCGGGCACTTGATCTTCCAGGCGTAGGGCACCGTCGCCACCGCGTAGCTGCGCAGGGGGCGGTCCATCTCGTCGAGCCAGGGGTAGAAGGCGACCCTGCTGTAGACCTCGGTGCCGTGCGTCGGGCAGCCGCCGGAGACATTGACCCAGTGCCAGCGCGGGATGGTGCTGTCGGGCTGCAGCGACCAGATGTCGTCATCGCTGAAGTCGAGCCAGTAGCGGCTGCCCTTCTCGCCGGTCGGCTGGCGCACCCCGGGCGGGTTGGTCAGGGTCTGGCCGGTCTTCATCTCCGGCAGTGCCTCGCCGAGCGGCCAGCGCCGCGGCAGGGCGTGGCCCTTCAGCGTCCGGAACTCGCGCAGGTCCGCGAAGGACCAGATCGTGACCGAGACCGTCACCGGGCCCTCCGGGTGGGCGAAGACCAGGTCGGCCTTCGGGCTGGGCTTGACGCTCCGGAAGTAGTACCGGCGTTGGTCGGCGGTGGTCGGCAGGCGCGTCTGGTCCAGCAGGACGACCGCGTCGGGCATCGTCACCCCGATGGCCGGCGCCGCCGCCGGCGCCTTGAGCACGACCATGAAGAGCCGATCGACGCCGACGATGTCCGGCTGGTAGGCCACACGCGGGTCCGCCGTCTCGGCGGCAGCACAGCTCAGCGAAGCGAGGGTGAGGATCATGGCCAGGGCGTTCTTCTGTGTGATCACGGTTGCCTATCCATATGCACGGGTGGCTCGACCGATGGCATCGTCGCGGCGGCGCCCCGGCGTCGCCGTGCCTCTCGCTGGAGAGTATATCGCCGTTGCCGAGCCATGCCAGTCTGGCGCCGCCGTGGTCTTTCCGGACCGCACCCGAGGAGGTACATTACTCCCCCATTGCGCCGGATACCGGCGCCAGGCAGGCGCTCCCGAGCGGACTGACAGGGCGGCAAGGCTGTCTCAGTGCCCGCCGCGCGGGGTCTGCCAGAGAAAGGTCCAGGATGCAGAGCACGCTGATCACCCCTCCCGAGTACCGCGCCCTGCTGTCGCCGATCGCGACCGAGAAGGCGATCCACGCCATCAAGGAGTTCTTCCAGGT
>JAGVUW010000809.1 GCA_019136035.1 Verrucomicrobiota bacterium
GCGACCGGCTGGCCGCCGGCCTGGCCCGCGGCGTCGGCCGTCAGCGCGGCTGGCGCCGGGTCCCCGTTGTGACGGTCGTGTCTGGGTGGCATACCTGAAGCGGTCCCGACGTCGCCCCCGAATACGACGGCACCGATGCCGCGGCGACGGCCGGAGGACGGGCCGGCCGCGGCTCAAGAACCGTCTGGTTGTTGCGTGTCGGGCCTTTCATTGCCCGCACCGCACCAGTATAGTACTTTGTTCCTATGCTGTCGCGGCTCTCGGTCCTGGCAGTCCCGGGATGATCTTATGGCGTCCAGCGAACCGGTTTCTGTCTACTACCTCGCTTCTGGCCGACTCGGCGTGCCCCTCCTCGACGCCCTGGCTGGCGACGCGCGCATCCGTCTGCTGGGCGTCGGTACGCAGCCGGACCGCCTTGGCGGCCGCCACCGTCGGCCGATTGCGACGCCGGTCGGATCCCACGCGGAACGCCTTGGCCGGACGGCCGACCGCGTGCCGTCGGTGAATGCGGACGCCTTCCTGAGCCGTCTGCGCGAGGTCGCACCGGAGGTCGTGGTGGTGGCCTCGTTCGGCCAGATTCTGAAGCCGGCGCTCCTGGCTCTGCCCGCCCGCGGGTGCTTCAATGTCCACGCCAGCCTTCTGCCGCGGCACCGCGGTGCCGCGCCGGTGAGTGCGGCGATTCTGGCGGGCGACGCCTGCACCGGCATCAGCTTTATGCGGATGGACGCCGGTCTGGACACCGGTCCGGTCTACCGCACCCTGAGCACGCCGATCGGGCCGACCGAGACCACCGGCGAGCTCGAGGAGCGCCTGGCGCATCTGGCCGCCGGGGGTCTGGTGGACTGTCTCTGGGATGTGGCGCGCGGGGGCCTGGCGGCGGTGCCGCAGCCCCGTGAGGGCGTCACGTACGCGGCGCGTCTGGTCAAGGAGGACGGTCGTCTCGATTGGTCGCTGAGCGCCCTGCAGCTCAGCCGGCAGGTGCGCGCCATGGCGCCCTGGCCGGGGACCTTCACGGAGCTGCTGACCGGCGGTCGGCGGCTGCGGTTGCAGGTTCTGTCGGTGGTTGTCCAGGCCGGCGTGTTGCACCGCGGCCAGCCCGGCGAGGTCCTGCAGGCCGATGGCGATGGCTGGGTCATCGCCTGCGGCGAGGGCGCCCTGCGCCTGACGCAGGTCCGGGCCGAGGGCCGGGCGGCCATGGACGCCGATGCGTTTTTGCGCGGGCACCGCGTGCCGGTGGGGACCCGCCTTGGTGTGCCTGAGCACGAGGAAGGCCAAAGCAGTTTCAGTTCATGAAACAGATCCTGATCAACAGCGAGGACCTCCAGGTCAGCGTCGCGGTGGTGGAGAATGGCGAGCTGGAGGACTTCTCCATCGAGAGGACTGACCAGAGCCGGGTCAGCGGCTCGATCTACAAGGGCCGCATCCGCAATCTTGAGCCGTCGCTGCAGGCGGCCTTCGTCGACATCGGCACCGAGAAGAACGCCTTTCTGCACTACTGGGATATGCTCCCGGCGACGCAGGACATGCTCGAGGGCGGTGGCGACGCCCCCGAGCCGGAGCCGCCGGAGGACGACGAGGCCGAAGACGACGCGGAGGCGGACCGCGCCGAGGCGGTTGCCCCGGCCGCGGCCGAGAGCGCCGCCCCCGCCGGCGGCCTGCTGAGTCGTCTGCGGCAGCTCTTCCAGCGCGAGGCCGAGGCCGCTCCAGCGGCGGAGTCTGACAAGGCCGTCCCGGCCAAGGGCGGTCGGCGGTCGCGGTCACGGCGGTCGCGGTCGCGGCGGTCGCGGCGGACGCCGTTCACGGCCGAGGACATCCCCAATCTGTTCAAGGTCGGCCAGGATGTCCTGGTGCAGGTCAGCAAAGGCCCGATCGGCCACAAGGGCGCGCGGGTCACGACGAACCTGAGCATACCGGGCCGCTACCTGGTGCTGTTGCCGAACTCGACGCACGTCGGGGTCTCGAAGCGTGTTGAGACGCGCGAGGAGCGCGATCGTCTGCGCGGCATTCTCGAGCGTCTCGAACTGCCGGAGGGCATGGGCCTGATCTGCCGCACGGTGGGTTCAGGCTGCAGCGAGGAGCAGTTCCGCGACGACCTCGCCGGCCTGCTTGAGACCTGGCGGCGGCTCGAGCAGATCAACCGCACCCGTCCGGCGCCGTGCTGCGTGTATCAGGAGCCCGGCCTGCCTGAGCGCTGCATGCGCGACCAGCTCACCGAGGACGTCGATGAGATCGTCACCGACTCGAAGGAGGTCTTCGATCTGGCCAACGACCTGGTGCAGCGCCTGAGTCGTCCGGAGCGTGTGAAGGTCA
>JAGVUW010000277.1 GCA_019136035.1 Verrucomicrobiota bacterium
AGGTCGTGCCGTCGGGGCCGAGCACGTCGACGTACACGTCGAGCACGTCGCCGGCGGCGCCGCCCATCGCGACCACGTCGAGCAGGATGCCGATGCGCCGCGCGGCGGCGAGATCGCTGACCGTGGCATGCACGTGCGGGGCCTCGATGGCTTTCGCGGTCGTGTGCTCGGCCACGGCCGCCAGGGTGAGAACGCTCGGATAGTGCATCACTTCACCGCCTTGGTCCGTCGGGCACGCGGCTCACGCGGCTTCTGCTCGACCCACTTGACCGCGCCGACCGCCTCCATGTCGGCCAGCTCGCCTTTGACGCCCGGCACGAACTCGCCGCACTTGTAGCGTCGCCCGCCGTCGATGACCTCGCCTCGAGTGACTACGTACGGCATGGCGTCACCTGATCTCGTCGGTGTGGTAGCGCAGGATGTAGGTGTTGGTGGCGGCCAGGGCGGTGTTGAAGTAGGCGCCCTGCACGCCCGCCGTGGTCGCCTTGACCGGCCGGGTGGTCTCCTGCACTGAGGCCAGCTTGCCGCCGCTGGTCGCGAACACGGCCCCGTCGAGCGCCAGGCCGAGCACGCGCCGGCTGGTGCCGAGGATCTTGCCGAAGCCGACCGTGAGGTTGGCGGCCCCGTCGATGCGCGTGGCGAGCACGAACTTGGTGATCGAGGCGAACACCTTGGTGCCGAGCACGTCGCTGGTCCCGTTCAGAGTGAACGCCTCGTTGATCGCGTTGCCGAACTGGTCGTATCCGTACGCGGTCACCACGCTGGTGGCCGCCGCCGAGGCGACCATCTGCAGACTGCGTGGGTAATCCGGCTGGGTGATGCCTTCTGTGACCGTGGTAGCGGCCTCGCTCGGCAGCGCGGTCGCGCCCAGGCAGCCGGTGGAGGCGGTCGCTTTGGGATTCTCGAAGACCTCCGTGCAGGCGAAGACCGGGAAGTCGGCGCCGGTGTCGGTCGTCTTCAGCGTACCGAAGCCGTTGCGGCACTCCAGCAGGCCGACCTCGACCTTCTGGGCCGGGATGCGGTAGATCTTTCCCATCTCTGTCCTTTCATTGGCCGCCGGGGCCGGGATCGGCCGACCCCGGCGGCATGACCCGGATCAGACTCAGCTGACGACGGTGGAGTACAGGTAGGCGCTGTTGATGCTGATCGCCTTGGCGTCCACAGCGTCGTAGCACTGCACGACGTGCGAACGGGACTCGTTGGACTCGTAGGTGAAGGTGCTGAACGGGTCCGCCACGCCGTCCCAGACGAACTGCTGCATCGGCACGATGGCGCCGTCCACGTCGCGGCCGGCGGCGGGGTCGATGTAGCAGACCGAGGCGAACTTGCCCCAGACGTTGGCGTTGCTGGCCGCGGCGCCCTCGGCGGCGGCGTTGTAGACCGCCGTCCCGACCAGGACGCGCTCGATGCCAAGCGCGGCCGCGGCCTGCGCCTCGGTGGCCGGCGTCCCGGCGACCAGGCCGGCGACGCGCGAGGTGATGTCGGGGTGGTTGCGCAGTGCGGCCCAGACGGCGGCGCCCATGACGACCGTGTTCGGGTCGAGGCCGCAGAGCAGCCGCACCGCCTCACGTGCGTCGGAGACCGCCTTGACCGGGTTGGACGTGTCCACGTCCCAGCGGTTGGCCCCGGCCAGCGCGGCCGTGTTGGTGAACGTGCCGGTCGCGAAGAGCACGTCGGCGACCGCCTTCTCACGCCGCAGCATGAGCTTGTTCACGAGCCCGGCGGTGGCGCGACGCTCGATGCGCAGGCCGGCGTCGGCATTGGCGAGCTTGCCCCAGGGGATGGCCTCCTCCAGGGCGAACTCCTTGCACTTGTAGGTGCCCTCGCTCTCGCTGCGCACGACGCGGGCCACGTTGGCCCCGGCCGAGTACTCCGGCTTGTCGATGCGCAGGTCGGCGGCGTCGAAGATGTAGTAGCTGTCCGACTGCTTGTCGACCGTGATCTCCGGCGCGACCAGCTGGGCGATCATGCGCGCCTGCGCGTTGGTGGCCGTCCCGGCTGCGAACTGCGAGAGGGCGGCGTTGATGTGTCCGTTGACGATTGCCACGATGCCTCCCTCCTATCAGGCGGCGAGCCAGCCGATGTTGACGTTGACCTCGACGAAACCCTCGCCGCTGGCGAGCGGCTCGAGGGCCTGGCCGACCAGCTTGTGCTTGTCCGTCGTGTCGACCACGAGATGCCCGTTTGCGTTGGTCGCCAGGTTGGCGAACAGGGTGATGGCGCTGGTGGCGTCGCACCAGGCGCGGCACGGGCCGGCGATGCAGATCGGCACGTGGTCGCCGCTGCCGCAGTCGGCCTCGCCGACGTAGATGCCGTTGGCGGCGTTGACGCCGCTGGCTTCGACCACACTCGTGCCCGAGACGGTCACGGCGTGGCCGGGATGGATCGTTCCACCGGCCACGAACGTCTTGATGACGCTGTTGGCACTGGTTGCCTGGCTCATGTTCTCACCTCACTTCTTGCTCTGCGGCGAACAGGCGGGTCTTGAGCTCGGGATGCTCGGCCAGCACCCGGTCCTGCGCCGTGACGATGTCGATCCCGTCCTTGGCCGACAGCAGGGCTGCCATCTCGGCCAGCACCACGTCGGCGGGCCGCTCCTGGTCGGAGTCGCCCTCGGCGGGCGAGCCCACTGCGCCGAGCTTCAGACCGGGGCCCTGCATGCGAGCCTCGATCGCAGCCAGCGCTCGTGCGTGGTCGACCTCTGCCAGGGCGAGGTAGACCTCGCGCTCGCCGGGCAGGATGTGGACCAGCTGCTGCTCGTCGGGCTTCATCGCCTCGGCGAGCTTGGCCTCGAACTCCCGCGTGCGCTCGGCCTTGTCGCGCTCGTCGAGCTGCCTCTGCAGGTCGTCGCGCTCCTCGGCCAGAGCGAGCACGGCGGCGCTCTGCGCCTCCTCGCTCGCGTCCTCGGCCAGCTGGAGGATGCTCAGGGCTTTCTCGTTCATGCGTCGTTCAACCCCTTTCCTTGCGGCGTGATCCTCGACGGTCGCAGCACCCGCACCTTCGCCCGCCTCGCCCATGGCGATGGCCTGCGAATCGGAGGGGAGTGCGGCGCCGGGAGCGCCGTCGCTGACGGGGACGTAGGTCGTCTCCCGCTTGACCTCGACCGGCTGGCCGAGGGTAATGCCTTGGTCCGTCGCCTCGTACGGGCAGCGCCAGTAGCGGGGCTCACCGCCCGACCAGGTGCTCCAGATGAGCCAGTCGGGGCCGAAGTCCTCGATCAGGGGCTCCTCGCCGCCGGGCTGCGGGAAGGCCGCCGCGACGGCCTCCTGGAGCAGCCGGCGGCGCTCCTCGACCGAGCCCGGCTCGGCCAGCTTGACCGCGCCGGCCTTGGCCAGCGTCTCGCGCAGGTAGGTGCGCACGGCGCGCACGCCGGGCTTGCCCTTGAGCGTGGCCGAGGCCTTGTCGAGCACGGCCTCGAGGTCGGCCAGCAGCGAGGCCATCGGGTCGTCCTCGCCCGAGTCGTCCATGACGAACTCGGCGAGCGACAGCGTGAGCGGGTCGCCGCGCCGCGCGGCCGCGTCCTGCACGCCGGGCATGAGGCGCAGCACCGGCGTGTTGGTCAGGGTGAGCGAGCGCAGCACGTTGTCGACCGTCTCGCCGGAGTCATTCATCACCACGCTGCCGATCTCGACCGAGCCGTACTTGTAACGCTCGTCGCTGAGCAGCTCGGCGCCCAGCGCGGTCCACTTCACGTCGGCCCACAGGGCGAGTCCGTCCTCGCCGCCACCCTCGTAGCCGGCCAGGTAGAGCCGCTTGACCCAGCCTGCCGCCGGGGCGCTGGTGTCGTGCTTGCCGGACGAGTCGACCACCGGCTCGGTGCCGAGCACGCCGGCCTCGAAGTTGGCGATCAGCTCGTCGGCCAGCTGCTCGGTGAGCGGCAGCTCGGGGTACTTGGCGCTGTGCCACTGTCCGATCGGGAAGACCATCATCGGCGAGATGTCGCCGGCCTCGATCCCGTCGGCCAGGCGCAGGCGGTAGAGCTCGACAAGGTTCATGCAGCCTCCTCGACGCCGCGCAGGATGAAGATCGGCAGGCAGCGGCAGTTGGCGCCGCCCTCGCAGTCCGGGTTCGGAGCCAGCGCGTCGACCTCGCCCAAGTCCTCGCTCTGGAAGCCGTCGGCCGCCTCGCAGACAGGGCAGGTGTTGGCGTCCAGGATGGCGCTGACCTGGCCGTAGGCGATGTCTGAGGCGCGCTCGTTGGCCTCGGTCGCCCGGCCCAGCTGCATCATGTCGGAGACGACCGCGCCGAAGCGCAGGGCGGCCCCGTCGGAGTCGCGTGTGACCGCCTCGGTGAAGCCGCCCGGGTCGAGCGGCACGCCGGCGGCGACGCGGGCGGCGGCGTGGGCCGCGGCGGCCAGGGTCGCGCCGGCGATCGAGCGTGCGATCGCGGCCGCCTCGACCTCGATCGCGTCCTCGGGATCGGGCAGCGCGGCCGCCACGGCGCGGCGCAGCTTGCGCGGCGGCTTCTCGGCGGCAGCGATCGTCTGGCGTTCCTCGAGCGGCGGTTCATAGACCGGCTCGCCGCGCTCCTGGCGCTCGAGCTCGTCGCTGACCTGCTCGCGGCCGGCGCGGTAGAACTCGTCCAGCACGGCGCGCACCTCGGCGGTGAGCTTGTCGACCATGGGCGGCTGGCCGGCGGCGAACTGGGCCAGCTTGCCGGCCTCCTGGGCGGCCATGGCACGGCGCGAGAGCTCGGCGATCAGCTTGTCGCGGGTCGCCTGGGTCGCCTCACGCACAGCCTGCTTGGCGTCGGTGAAGCGCCGGTCGACCTCGGCCAGGGCGACGTAGCGCTCGGCCCCGCGCGGTGCGCGGCGCAGCTCGCGGTCCTCGGCCAGCTGCAGACCGTGCGCGCAGCTGCACTCCGAGGCCCGGGCGACCGGCTCGAAGCCTGCGCCGGCGGCCGGCGGCAGCTCGAACCGCGGCTGAACGAGCTGCGCCACCGGCGGACCCTCGGGGGCGTTGAGCTCGGCGCGGGCCCAGTCCTGCAGGTCCTCGGGCAGCTGCTGGAAGGCCTGCCCCATCCAGAGCAGGCCCTGGGCGAAGGAGCGCATGTCGACTGCCTGTACGTGGCCGAAGCGCAGCGTGGGGCGGTTGTCGTCGCGGGGGAAGTTGTAGGCCACCAGCTGATGGATCACGCCGCCGGAGGCGTTCAGCACGTCCTCGCGGTACTTGGCCTCGGCCTGCACGCCGTTGGCGAACAGGTCGTTGAGCGTCTTGCCCAGCGCCCAGGAGCCGGTCGTGGTGCCGAGGTCGAAGACCTGCGCCTGGCAGGTGGCCGAGAGCTCGCGGTTGCAGTAGCGGATCGCCTCGAGGATGTCGCCCACGTTGGCGTTGCCGGTGAGCAGCTGCACGCTGACGTTGTCGCCGTGCAGCGAGAAGCCGTCGGCCGAGAGACCGATGCGCTCGCCGATCTCCTCGAGCGTGCGCTTGGCCTCAGTGGGCAGCGTGCCGGTGTAGGTGATGTCGGGGATCCCGGCCAGACGCCGCACGGCACTGGGCAGGTCCATCTCGAGGTCGCGCTTGATCTTCCAGGGCCGGTACATCGAGCGCAGGATCGGCGTGCCCTGGAAGGAGGCGCCCTCCTTGTCGTGGCAGAACCAGACCAGCTTCTCGCCCGGGATGGTGCGCTCGCCGCCGTCGATCGGGCGCTGCACGACGTGATCGATGCCGCCGTTGTTGATGTGGATGTCCTCGACCGCGATCGAGGAGGTGGGACGCAGCTCGAGGTAGCAGCGCAGGTAACCGCTGGCCTGGTCGCGGTACCAGATGATCTCGAACGGCGCGAAGCCGTAGTCGAGCGCCAGCATGGTGTCGGAGACGAAGCTGCGCCAGGGGTAGTCGTCGATCAGCACCTCGCGCACCAGGTCGGCCTTGGCGACCGCGTCGGGATCGTCGGGGTCGGCCGGGTCGATCTGGGCGGTGGCCTGCACGAGGGGCAGGTTCTGGGCCCGGCGCAGGCCGCGGATGTGCGAGTCGTCGAGCCGCATCGAGCGGTAGGTGCGGCTCCCCTGACGACCGCGCAGGTCCCACTGACGCTCGGTCTCGGTGAGGCGCCGGCTGCCGCCGGAGACGGCGTAGCTGACCGAGTCGGAGCCGTACTCGGTCAGGTCGGCCTTGGGGCTCTTCTCAGCCAGCGAGAAGACGCTGCGCAGTCTGCTGGTGAAACTCACGCCTTAGAGTCTCGCCGCTCCGCCTGCCTCTTGGTGGGCAAACTTGCAGGGCCGCGAAAACCCTACATATGCAGGCGAATCAGACCGGACGGCGGCCGGTCATGTTGGTCGCGACGTACCACTCGGTCACGCCCAGGGCTTCGTTGATCGCCCAGTAGCGCAGCGCGTCGAGCACGTGCTGGTAGGGGCTTGACTCGCGCTGGTCGTAGAGGTCGGGGCGGCTCTTGTCGGGCGGCACGCTGGTCAGCGCCTCGATCAGGCAGGGGCAGTCGTCCGAGACCAGCAGCGGCAGGTCGGGGTCGGCGATCAGGCCGAGCAGGGCCACGCAGCCGTCCCGGATCCCGCTCGGCTTGCCCTCGGGCACGAGCCCGGCCCGCTGCAGCACCTCGAACTCGCTCTCGCCGGTCTGGGCGCCGGCCGCCTTGCCGGCCGGGTCGCAGAACGTGCCCAGCGGACTGACGCCCAGCTCGGCGTCGATCTCCAGCATGCGGGCGGCCAGCTCCGGCGTGGTCATCGCCGCACTGGCGTCGCGGAAGGCCGGCACCAGCTCGCGCACCACGACCGGCTGACCGGAGGGCAGGCGCTGGATCCAGAGCGCCGCCGGGTGGCGGAAGCCGAAGTCGACCGCGCGCCGGGTGACGAGCCCGGGCTGGGCCCGCAGCACGGTACGGTTGCGCTCGCTCCAGCGCTCGAAGAAGCGGCCCCCGGGCGCGGCGAAGGCCTCGCTCGGCTCGGAGGCGTACTCGCGCCGGGCGAGACGCGGCTCGGGCGCCTCGAGCACGTTCTGCCGGTACCACTCGCGGTCGCGGCCGGGATGCGCGTCCCAGGGGTAGAAGACCGCCTTCCAGCGGCCCTGGCCACGCTGCGCCTGGTCCCACATGCGGTTGGCCAGGTCGCCGGGCCCGTTGCCGGTGGTCGGCGCGAAGATGCGCTGCGCCGCGTCGAGCGAGGCCATCTGCTCCTCGGGCCAGGTCCAGAAGGCAAGCTCGTCGGCGAGCACGGCGTAGGGTGCCTGACTGCGGCCCGAGCGCCGCGTCGCCTTCATGCTCTTGATCCGCGAGCCGTTGGCGAAGACCAGCTCCTTGGTGTTGTCGCGCGCCAGCCTGGCCGGCGGCTCAGCGAGCGAGCCGTACATGATCCGCACCCGGTGCAGCGCGTCGACCGCGTCCTCGCCCGACTGGCTGAAGATCAGCAGCAGGCGGTTGCCCCAGAAGAGCGCCAGGTAGAGCAGGTGGGCCAGGATGAGCCAGGTGACGCCGAGCTGCCGCGCCTTGAGCAGCAGGAGCCGGTCACCCTCGCGCAGCCGGCGCAGACAGTCGCGCTGGAACTCCCAGAGCTCGAACGGGATCAGCTCGCCGCTGACCTTGTCCTCGATCCAGAGCGACTCGATGAAGGCGATCTCGGCCTCGAAGCTGTCCTGGCGTCCGTTCTCACCAGTCGCGCCCTCAAGGCAGAGGATCGCCCGCGCCAGGACGAGCGCCTCGGCGTCGCTCAGTTCAGCGCTGCTGCTTGCCGGCGCCGCCGAGGAAGTCGTCGACGATCTTGCGCGCCTGCTCGACGGTGAGCGAGACCCCGCCGCTGTGCTGGATGTTGCGTCTGTCACGCCAGTGTTCCGGGTCGCGGTTGTAGAGGAAGACCTGTATCGCGACGACGTTGCCCCCGATCGCCGCCTTGAAGAGCGCGTTCTCGACCTGTCCGATGCGCTCCATCTCGGCCTGCTCGCGCAGCTTGACGAACTCGGGGTGCTCGTTCTCGTAGACCCGGACCGTGTCGCGGTGGACGCCGGCCACCTTGGCCGCGGCGGTCTTGCTGAGCCCCTCCTCAGCGATGGCGCGCAGGAAACGCTCCTGCCGGAGCTTGCTGAACTTCTCGTATCCCTTGCGTGGCACGGACCACCTCCTTGCTCACACCTGTACTTTACGCCGCCCGAGGCGCCATTGGCGGGCGAGCTTGCGCCCCTTGCGACCACAGGCGACGATGTTCAGGAAGCCGCTCGCGTTGAGACGCCGGACCGAGTCCCGCACGGCGGAGCGGTTGGTGTCCGACTCCTCGCAGCCGAGCGCCCGGCAGAGCACCAGCGGCCGGCCTGCGGCGCGCAGCAGCAGCAGGGCGACGCGCTCGTCGAGCTCCTGCGGCGAGACCTGGCGCGGGTTGAAGCCGCTGCGCATGTGCGAGCTGCAGACCAGGTCGTCGCAGTGGTCGCTGCCGAGCGCAGCGCCGCAGACCACGCAGCGCGCCTCGCCGGGATGATGATGGCGCCGGGCCGACCGGCTGACGACGGGCTGCGGGAGCGGCGGCCGGTGCAGCGTCACCACGGCGCGGCTACTCCTCGAGCGCCTCCGTCTTCTCGCGGAACGCATCGCGGACCGACTGGGCCAGGTAGTAGGCGAGGCGGAAGGACGGGTCCGAGTCGAGCACCCGGGAGACTTCGAGCCAGGACAGCCCGAGGGCCTCGCAGGCCGCCTCGGTGGAGACGCCCATGCAGAGCTGGCCGAGGAGCCGCTCCCTCTGCCCGGTCGTCAGCGCCATGGGGTGAGCCTACCATCGCCGCCGATTCTCGGCGAGGGCGGCCCCGTAAGGCTAAAGCGCCGCGTCTCCGAGCAGACCGCGCAACCGCCGCCCGGCTACCTGCACGGCCTGCTCCTGCAGGGTCGGCGTGGCGTGAGCGTAGGTGCGCATCAGGGTGCGCTCCGAGTCGCCGATCCAGCCAGCCACCACCTTGGGATGCACCCCGGCCTCGAGCATCTCGGTCGCGAAGGTGTGACGCAGGCAGTGGAAGTGGATCTCGGGCGCCAGTCCGGCGCGCCGCGCCAGGTAGCGGAACGAGCTGCCCAGGCCGCTGCGGCTGAGCGGCCCGCCGTCGTCGCCGCAGAAGACCAGCTCGCTGGAGAGCCCACAGAGGGCGAGCTGCGCGCTCCTCAGGCGGCGGTACTCGCCGAGCAGCTCGGGCAGCGGATCGGGCAGCGGCACCGTACGGCTGCCGCTCTTGCCGCGCACCTTGAAGCGGTAGCCGTCCTCGGTCCACTGCAGGCTGCGCCGCATGTGGACCACGCCGCGCACGAAGTCGAGGTCGGACCACTGCAGCGCCAGCAGCTCGCCCTGGCGCATGCCGGTCGCCAGCGCCAGCAGGATGAGCTCGTAGAGGCGGCTGCGCCGGCCCTTGAAGCCGGAGCGCGCCTGGGAGACCAGCGCCAGCTGCTCCGAGGCGGACAGCCAGCGCACCTCGGGGTTGTTCTCGGGCAGCGGCTTCAGCGCCTTGCAGGGGTTCTTGTCGAGCAGGTCCCACTGCACCGCGGCCGAGAGCGCGCCCTGCAGGAGCATGCGGTACTTGCGGATCGTCGAGTCCGACAGCCGCTCGGCGTAGAGGGTCGACTCGAAGGCGGTGATGTGCATCGGCCTGAGGCGGCCGAGCCGGTGACGACCGATCGCCCGCTTCCAGCGCTCGAGCCGGGGCCGCTCCGAGGCCCAGGTCGCCGGCGCGACGCTGCGCGCGTGGTACGGGGCCCACTGCTCGAGGAACTCGGCCACGGTCATGCGATCCGCGTCCTGCCACTGCCCCAGCACCAGCTGCGCCTTGACGCGGCGCTCGTACTCGCGGGCCTCCGCCTCGCTGTCGAAGGTCCGGCAGGTGCGCCGGTAGACGCCCCGTTTGTCGCGGCCCAGGCCGACCGTGGCCAGGTACCGCTCGCCTCTCTTGCGCACGCTCATCCGCAGCCCGCAGCCTAGCCTGCGGCGGGGACGGATGCAACAGTCGATGCAACAGGGCCCAGGCCAGCTCCCCCGCGGAGAGGAGAAGTGCCTGCAAAAGCAGTGGTGCCCCCAACGGAATTCGAATCCGTGCTGCCGGCTTGAAAGGCCCCTGGCTGATACCTCTCCCAGCGCGTCCTACCATCAGCTGCCCTCCCGCTCAGGCTCGAGCAGCCGCATCTGCGGACCGCGTACCTCCGCAGACCTGCGCCTCTGTTGCAACAGCGGTGCAACACCGCTGAAGCGGCCCTCGGAGTCGCGCTCCATCAAGGCCGCGCCGCCGAAGCCGACCACCGGCCGGTAGCGCACCTCCCAGTCGACCAGACTGTAGCCGGCTCGCCCTCGCACGCCGCGGCAGACGAGGCCGTGCCGGCGCTCGGCCCGCCGCACCGCGCCCTGGATGCGCCAGGAGTCGGCCACGATCCCCATCCCGGCCAGCGCCTCGCCGACGGCGAGCGGCTCCTCGCCGTGCAGGGCCGAGTGCAGCAGCAACAGGCCGGCGATGAGGCGGTCGAGGTCGACCCCGGTGGCCGCGTCGCTGCTCTGCTCCAGTCGGCGCCGCTGGCAGGCAGCGCAGAGCTCGTCCGGGTTGAAGGCCGACAGGACGGTGCCGCAGCCGGCGGCGCAGAGGCGCTCGGTCGCCGGCGTAGCGCTGCGAGAGGCGATGACGGCCACCGGACTTTTACCTTCGGTCGACAACGGCGGTCAGTCTCCCCAGCGTGACCTCGACCTCGGTGCGCGGCTCGCGGCGGTCGATCGCCTTGGCGACCGTCGCCACCGTGACCTGCGAGTCGTCGATCCAGAGCAGTCCGTTGAGTGCGTCCTGGACGCTCTTGAGCACGTTGTCGCCGTCGCGCCGCCGACCGTCGGGGAAGTAGCAGCGCACCAGCAGGCCGCACTCGCCGGCGTAGCGCTTGGCGAGGCCGGCCTGCATCATCGCCACCAGACAGGCGCTGCGCACGGCCGACTCGTAACGCCGCGTCGCCGCCGGCGTGTAGACGCGTCCGCCGCGGCCCAGACGGGGACGCTGCTTGCCCTGGGGGCGGCCGGGGACGGTGAAGGCGAGCCTGGTCACCCCGTCATCTGCAGCTATCTCCCGGCCGGCGTCGTCCGGCCGATCGCCGGGCAGCCCGTCGAGCCATGCCGTCGGGAACCCGAACGTGCCGCGCTCACCCCGGCGACGGCAGATGACGTGGCGACTGTTGGCGCCGGCGCCGACCAGCTCCAGCTCGGTGCCGACCCGGCTGGACCAAACGCCGCCGGCGTTGCCGTTGACGGTGACGAGCACCGTCGACTTCGAAGGGCCGAAGGGGTCGAAGGACGGAATCCCTATTCTTCTCTTAACGCGTATTTCGCGTATCACGTGTCTCATATACACATATTCCTAAGACTTTCAGGAAATGCCCTTCGAGCCCTTCGAATACCTGCAAATCGCCTATTTTTCATGCTTCGCTCATCCTTCGATTCGTCCTTCGTGCCCTTCATGTTTTGATTATCAGGATGCACACAACTGATCGAATCGGCCGAGTCCTTCGAAGGGCAGGCTGTCTCTTTGCGAAGGGCAGGTGAGTCAATCGTCCCGTCATTCGAAGGGCTCCCAGGTCCTGTGATCGTCGTCGTGG
>JAGVUW010000142.1 GCA_019136035.1 Verrucomicrobiota bacterium
GGTGCGCGTGACGACGCGGCCCCAGGCGTCGATGAGGCTGGCCTCGAGGCGGGCCGGGCCGGGGCGGTCGGACGCGACCGTGGCGGCGAGGCGGACGGTGTCGCCGGGGGCGACGGCCGCGCGCTCCAGGGACAGGCTCCGCACCCGCGCCGACTGCGGCCGGTCGATGGCCAGGCTGCCCCAGGTCAGCACGGCGCCGTCAGGGCCAAGGACGCGGACGTCGGCGATGACGGTCCCGGCCGGCATCGCCGCGGGGAGGTCGAGGCTCACCTCGCCGCGGTCGTCGGGGCCGGCTTCGAACGGACCCCAGCGGTGCGGCGGGCCATCGAAGCGCAGTTCGCGGGCGCTGCGCAGGACGACGGCGGCGCGGCTCCCGGCGGGGGCGCCGGAGATGGCGAAGGCGATGCGGCGGTCGGGACCGGCGGGACGCGCCTGCAGCGCTGCCGGCAGCGGCCGCTGGGCGGCCCAGGTCAGGCTGCGCGCCACGAGGGCGTACCACCACTCCCAGTACTCGCATTGGCGATGCTGGTAGGCCTCCGGCGGCACAGCGCTCGGGATCACGCCCCAGACACGCCCGGCGGCGTTGTCGAAGAGGAGCCGCACGACGCGCCCGCGGCCGAGGTCGCGTGTCTGGACCGCCTTGAGCAGATCGCGCTCCGGCAGGAGCTCCCAGGGGATGCCCTGGCGCAGGGCGTGGTCGGCATCGACTGTGGTCCAGCCCTCGCCCAGGTCGAGGTCGGCGGCGCGACCGAAGCCCTCGAGGATGACCAGGCCGGCGCCGGCCTCGACGCGCTGTCGCAGGGTGGTGGCGAGGACGCCCTTGACGCGGCTGGCGACGAGGAAGACCTCGTAGAAAGACTCGTCCCAGCGCCGCGTGGCGCGGTGGCCGGTCTCGGAGGTGCAGAGGGTGCCGTCGAAGCCGGTGTCGACGACATCCTCGTCGAGATCGACACGCTGGCCGAGCTCGACGACCTGGCGCAGGCAGCGCAGGGCGCGCAGCATGACGCAGGTGCGCAGGGGGCCGCCGGCCAGGGGCGTACCCCAGTCGAGGTGGGTCGTCTCGGGCGGGTCGCCCGCGGGGCGGTCGATCGGTGCGAAGGTCAGCGGACTGATCAGCAGGCGGTCGGGGCCGCCTTCGCGCAGGGCGACGCGGTCGTAGGCGACGGTGCCGCGCGTGCGGGCGAGGTTGTAGAGGTAGATGGCGGCGCGTTGGCTTGGCGCGGTGAAGGTCCGCGCGTACTCGCCGTACTCGGGGGGCGCATCGAGGTTCCAGAGGAGGGGCATCTCCCGGCGCGGCTGCGGGTCGCCGTGCAGGAGGAGCACTCCGGCCAGGCCGCCGCCGGCGCTGCGGCAGCGCAGGCTCAGGGTGTAGGTGGCGCCGGGCACGAGCTCGATCGCCTGCGTGGCCAGGACATACTGATTGGGCTGGGAGACGATCTCGTAATTGCCGCTGAGGTAGGTGACCTCCTGGCGGCGGACCTTGTCTGCCGCGGTCGACCAGCCGTCCGGCAGGCCGTCGCCGTCGGCATCGAGATCGAAGCCCGGATTGCGGAGCAGCCCGCCATCCGCCGGCGCCGCGGCCGGCTCCTGGGCTCCCGCGAGAACCGCCAGAAGCCCGGCGATCATGAGCAGACGACAGCGCATGGCGATACCTCCCATTCCGGCGGACCCGCCCGCCGCCGGCCGCGCGCGGGACGCAACACGGACCGGCACGGACCGGCACGGACCAGCCAGCTCACACGGACGGCCAGTCCCCGGCGCCGGCCGCGGGCGCTGCCGCCGCCGGGCGCGGCACGTCTCCACGACCATACCCCGCGGCGGGTTTGGCGGCAAGAGCCCCCCGGCGCCTGTCCTGGGAGGGCTGGCGCGGTGGTGGCGCGGAGGTATGGTCTGCTAACCTGGATTGTTCGCGAAGCGCGGATGCTTCGTTCATAGTCCACGTGCGCCGCACCTTTATTGCAGCGCACGTTTCGACGCGCGTCGCGGTGCGCCGCTTGCTCAAGGTTAGCCCTGAGCAAGAGGCCGCGAGAGCCTCGCGTCGAAGCCCTAAGGGTGGCCTGTTCACAAGCCGCCATGCGGCGCGCGAATAGGGCAGGCCGAGGCCGCGGCCGGCGTGGGTTGCCGGGTCCCGCGGCGCGCCGGGCGCGTCTGGCGCCGAGGAGATCCGATGGCATCGCCACGCACATCCTGCACTCGGATCCGGCTGGTCGTCTTCGACCTGGCCGGGACCACGGTCGATTACGGCAGCCGGGCGCCGGCCGGCGCCTTCGTCGAGCTCTTTGCGCGCCATGGCCTGACGGTGAGC
>JAGVUW010000198.1 GCA_019136035.1 Verrucomicrobiota bacterium
CGCCGAGGACTCCGCCACGTGGCTTCCTGCCTGGGTACCCTTGGCGTCGGCCGGCCTGTCGGCTCGACGTGCGGTTCCCGCCTTCCCGTGACCACCGACTCCGCGCCGGGCCGGCCATGCTGCCGCCCGGGGTGCGGCATCTGTTTGAGGCAGGGGGCGTTGCCGCGGAGAGGTGTCTGTGGCGCTGAAGGTCCAACTGCGCCGTCAGGTGATGGCGGAGCGTCGGAGTCGTGCAGACCGGCCGGGTTCTCAGGCGGCGCTGGAGTCGCGTCTGGAGGCCCTGCTGAGCGCGCTCGCATTCCGGCCTCTGGCTGCCTACCTGGCCATGCCTGGCGAGGCCGACGTCGACGCGGTTCTGCGTCGGTATCGGCAGTCTGGCGGCGCGCTCTGGCTGCCGCGCTTCAACGCCTCCTCCCGGCTCTACGACCTGGTTGCCGTGCGGTCGTTCGACGCGGAGGTGACGCCGGGGGCTTTTGGGATTCGCGAGCCCCTGCCGGCGTTGCCGGCCGTCGCTGCGGCCGAGCGTTGCGGCGCCGACGTCCTCTGGCTGGTCCCCGGGGTCGCGTTCGACCCGGTCGGGAACCGTCTGGGGCACGGCCGGGGCTACTACGACCGGCTCCTGGAGGGTTCGCGGGGCGTACGGATCGGCGTCGCCTGGGACTGGCAGGTCCTGCCGGCGCTGCCGCATGACGCTCATGACGTGCCGATGGACTGGGTGGTCACGGACATGAGAACCATCGCCTGTCGCGCGGCCACAGCCGCGCCGGGCGAGACGACGGAACAAAGGAGTTTGTAGGACATGCAGGAATACTCGCCTCTCGTCATCAGTGGCCTTGTGGTGGTCACGTTGCTGCTGGGCATGGTTGTCGGCTATCTCATACGGACGCTGATCTACCGCAATCAGTACGGCAAGATCAGCGACATGAGCAGGACCGCCGAGCGCGAGGCGGAGGCGATCCTGAAGCAGGCCCGCATCGACGCCAAGGAGATCCTGCTGAAGTCCCGTGACGAGTTCGAGCAATCGACCGAGCGCCGGCGCGGCGAGCTGCAGAAGCTCGACGAGCGCCTGACCTCGCGCGAGGCGAGCCTCGACCGCAAGTCCGACCAGATCGAGCAGCGCGGTGCGGACCTGGACCGTCGCGAGAAGGAGCTGCGGCGCAGCCAGGAGGGCCTGGCCGAGCAGCAAAAGGTCCTTGACGAGAAGACGGCCCGTCAGGTCGCCGAGCTGGAGCGCATCTCCGGCCTGAGTCGCGAAGAGGCGTCGCGGCAGCTCCTCGACCAGCTCGCCGACTCGCTCGAGGCCGAGCGCGGCGCCCTGATCCGGCGTTTCCAGGAAGAGAACCGCCAGCGCCTCGAGCAGGAAGCCCAGGAGGTCATGGTCACGGCCATGCAGCGCTATGCCGGCGACTGCTCGTACGAGCGCACCACCTCGACCATCCCGCTGCCGAGCGAGGAGATGAAGGGCCGCATCATCGGCCGCGAGGGCCGCAACATCCGTACCATCGAGGCGGCGACGGGCGCCAGCGTCCTGATTGACGACACGCCGGAGGCGGTGGTGGTGTCGTGTTTCGACCCGGTGCGCCGCGAGATTGCCCGGGTGACCATGGAGCGCCTGGTGACCGACGGCCGCATCCACCCGACCCGCATCGAGGAGATGGTGGCCAAGGCCAAGAAGGAGATCGAGGCGGAGATCCAGAAGGCCGGCCAGGCGGTCGTGGACCAGCTCGGCATCACCCGCCTGCGGCCCAACATCGTCACCCTGCTCGGGCGGCTGAAATTCCGCTACAGCTTCTCGCAGAATGTCCTCATGCACTCGGTCGAGGTCGCCTCGATGATGGGCGCCATCGCCGCCGAGCTCGGCCTGGACGAGCGCAAGGCCAAGCGCGCCGGGCTGCTGCACGACATCGGCAAGGCCGTCGATCACGAGGTCGAAGGCTCGCATGCCGTGATCGGCGCCGACCTGCTCAAGCGCGCCGGCGAGGACGAGGATGTCATCAACGCCGTGGCGGCACACCACGGCGACGTCGAGGGCACCTCGCTGATGGCCATCCTCGTGGGCATGTGCGATGCCCTGAGCGCCAGTCGGCCGGGGGCGCGTTCCGAGACCACGGAGCTGTACCTCAAGCGTCTCGAACAGCTCGAGACCATCGGCACCTCCTTCGAGGGTGTCGAGGCCTGCTACGCGATCCAGGCCGGCCGCGAGCTGCGTGTCGTGGTCGAGCCCGGGAAGATCACCGAGGACCGCGCCATGATCCTGGCGCGCGACATGGCCGAGCGCATCGAGAAGGAGATGCGCTACCCCGG
>JAGVUW010000801.1 GCA_019136035.1 Verrucomicrobiota bacterium
GAGGTGATGAACATCGCCACCATCTTCCTGGGCCTCGGCGTCGGCATGCAGATGTCCACGGCGCGCTTCATGCAGATGACCACCCTGGGCATCATCATCCTCGGGCTGCTCGCCTTCGCCCTGGGCACCGCCGGCGGCGTGATCTTCGCTAAGATCATGAACGTCTTCTGCCGCCAGAACCCGGTCAACCCCCTCATCGGCTCGGCCGGTGTGTCGGCCTTCCCGATGGCAGCCCGCGTCTCGAACAAGCTCGGCCTCGAGGCCGACCCGCACAACTTCCTCCTGATGCATGCCCTCGGCGCCAACGTCGCCGGCCAGATCGGCTCGGTCGTCGCCGCCGGCATCATCCTCTCCATCTTCGGCGGCTGAGCGCCGCCGCCGGCGGCCGCCACGGCGGCCCGCCGACACCCGACCCAGCCCGGTGGCAGTCCCCTGCCACCGGGCCTCACTCTCCCCCGCATCGTTCGCGGCCCCGTATCCGGCGGCGCCCCCGCTGCTGGGAGCGCCGAGCGTCGGCTCGGCTCTTTGCGGGCGCCGCTCGCGGCGCCCGCACCAGCGCTCGGGAGGCCCACGGCTGGCACGCGTCTGCAGAGTCGGACCGGTCGGCCCCGTCTGCCCCGTCGGACGCGTCATCCCTGTCAGCCCCGTCAGACCCGTCGGCCCCCGTCGGACGGGGCTGTTTGTCGAGGGCTGTTGTGGTGTGGTACGCTTGCGGGGGCTTCGTCAGGGTGCCGCGTTCACGCGGAAGCGTGCGCCGTGGCGTCAGTCCGGCGCGGCTTCGGATGCCGCCGCGGCCTGAAGGCGCGCGGCACACTTCCGGCCAAGGCCGGTACTCCGGTGGGGAGGGGCGCCGCCGTGCGGCGGCGCTGGGTGCTGGGAGCGCCGAGCGTCGGCGCGACTGGCACGACTCGCTGATGGTCTGGGGGCAGGCGCCACGCGTCGCGTGGTGCTTCGTGGTCCGGGGCGCGCTGAGGCTACCGCCGTGCGGCGGCGCTGGGTGATGGGAGCGCCGAGCGTCGGCGCGGCTGGGCACGACTCGCTGATGGGCTGGGAGCAGGCGCCACGAGTGGAGTGGCGCCTCCGCGGGGCCTCAGGGGCATTCCGGGCGCCGCGGCGCGGCGCCCGGGATGCCGGGCAACTCAAGGGGCGTCGCCGAGGTCGAGGTCGTCGTCCTCCTCCTGGGCCTTCTTCTCGGCGGCCTCGATGGCGGACTTATCCATCAGGGAGACGTGACCCTCGACCCAGCCGCTGTCGAGGTGGTCAGGCTGGCGGGCGCGCAGGTCGCGGAAGAGCCGGAACAGGTCGATGGCGCCGCCGATGCCGAACCAGAAGGTCGAGATGCAGGCCATGATGCCGGGGACGACCAGCGAGACGATGAAGAAGTAGCGTCCCCACCACTCGACGGGCCACGGCGAGAAGAGATTCCAGATAACGACGCCGACGAAGGCGCCGAGGAAGCTGTAGCAGAAGCTGTAGAGGAAGAAGGCCCAGGCGATGACCTTGTCGCCGGTGGTGTATTCCGCGTTGATGCCCAGGAACCTGGAGAGGATGTTGCGGAGGGTCCAGGTCATCTTGACTTTCTTCACGCCGTCGATGCTGTAGATGCCGCGGTGGAGCATGCGGTCGAGGTTGAAGGGCTCCTTCATGGTCAGCTTGGAGACGACGCAGTAGAGGACGAGGGTGATGATCATGGTGATGAAGTAATACTCGTAGGAGTTGATGGGGAACTTGACCGGATTCATCTCCCAGACGACGTACGGATTGAAGGGCTTCGAAGCCTTGGCCAGGAAGTTGCCGAGGGGCTCGATCCAGTTGTGGCTGTCGAGCCATGGGTAGACGAGGTCGGCCCAGTTGCGCTGCACGAAGATGCCGAAGAAGGACATGAGCATGCCGGAGATGAGGGAGGTGAAGGCGCCGGCGGTGGTGCCGAAGCGGCTGTAGAGGCCGAAGATCATGACCGGGCCGCAGCCGCCCATCCACATGTTCGTCATCAGGGTGACGAAGAGGTTGATGTAATCAAGCTGCGACATCATCGACGAGCCGCAGAGGAAGAAGATACCGATGCCGATGGTCACCAGGCGGATGACCCAGATGTGCTGCTTCGGGGTGAACGGAGTCTTGCGCAGGGGCATGACCACGTCCTGGGTGATGGTGATGGTGGCGCTGTAGATGCGGCTGTCGTCGGTGGAAATCATGGCCAGGACCATGAGCAGGCAGAACAGCCCGGTGAGGACGGGCGGGAGCATATGCCGCATGGAGACGGCGAGCATCATCTGGTGGTAGAGGGTGCGGTACTGCTGGAAC
>JAGVUW010000412.1 GCA_019136035.1 Verrucomicrobiota bacterium
CTCTCGTCGAAGCCGTAGCTGCCGTCCTTCACGGGGGTATGGCGGTAGAAGAGCATCAGGTCCTCGCCGACGGCCTGGCGGATCGCGCTGACGACCTCGAGACCGAAGCGCATACGGCCGGCCAGGCTTCGGCCATAGCCATCGTGGCGCGGGTTGTCGGCCGGCGAGAAGAAGCGGTTGAGCAGGTAGCCATGCGCGCCATGCGGCTCGACGGCATCCATGCCGGCCTCGCGGCAGATCCGCGCCGCCACCGCGAACTGCGCGACGATGCCGGCGATCTCGCTGCGGGTCAGCACCCCGACATCGCGGTCGGTACCGAAATCGACCGGGAAGAGCTGGATGCCCGCCAGGGCGCCGGCGCCGTGGATCGCCGCCACGAGCGGCTGCAGGGCCGCGGCGGTCAGGTCGCGCTCAAAGCGCGGCACACCGGTGGCCTCGATGATGACGATGGCCGGGCCGCCCTCGGCATGGCGGCGGTACCAGGCGATGCCCTCGGCCGAGATCGGATCGCGCAAGGTCACCATCGGCGGCATCACGACGCGGTTGCGGAAGTGCCAGGAACGCACCTGGAGGCCCTGCGAGAGCAGCGCGGGTTCTGCCTTCATGACGAGTCCTCGTTGAGCCGTCACGGCGCCGCCTCGGGCGCCGTCGGCGTGGTTGTTGCGAACACCGCGGCCTGGATCACTCGCGAAGCATATCGCTTCGCTCACGATCCACGGGCGCCGCACCATACTGCGGCGCACGTTTCGACGCGCATCGCTACGCGCTGTTTGCTCAAGGCTGGCCCTGCGCACGAGGCCGCAAGGGCCTCGCGTCGAAGCCCGAAGGGTGACCTGCTCACAAGCCGTCATGCGGCGCGTGAACAGGTCAGGCTCGGCAGCGCCGGCATCGGCCGCGCCGGGTCAGGCCCGCGGCACGACGTGCCAGAACACCGCGAAGAAGTGGCAGACGCTGCCGCCCAGGACGAAGAGATGCCAGATCGTGTGCGCAAAGGGCACCCTCTTGAGCACGTAGAAGATGACGCCCAGGCTGTACACCAGGCCGCCGGCGAAGACCCAGGCCATGCCGGTCGGGGTCAGACCGAGCGTCATCGGCCGCAGGGCCACCAGCGCGATCCAGCCCATGACCAGGTAGATCGGCAGCGACAGCCAGCGGTAACGATGGCTCAGGGTCAACTCGAGGATGATACCGACCGCCGAAAGGCCCCAGAGTACCGCGAACAGCGACCAGCCCCAGGCGCCGCGCATGGTCACCAGAAGGAAGGGCGTATACGTCCCGGCAATCAGGAGGTAGATGGCGCTGTGGTCGAGGGTCTGGAAGAGGCGTTTGAGGCGCGGCTGACGGATGAGGTGGTAGGCGCTCGAGAAGCCGTAGAGGAGGATCAGGCTGGCGCCGTAGATGCTGCAACTGACGATGTGCCAGGCATCGCCGCGCCGACTGGCGAAGACCACCAGCAACGCCAGGGCAACGCAGCCCAGCAGGGCCCCGAGCCCATGCGTGAGGCCGTTGGCTATCTCCTCGCTCGTCGACCGCTCGTAGCCCGCCATGACCCGCTGACCTCCTGCTCAGACATGCCACCGCACCCAACGCCGACCGGCGGGCCGCCCGAGGCGACACGACCGCCCCAGGAAACCCGCGCGACACCGCCGCGGCCGCCGCCGCGAACAGCCAGAGAACATGACCCGACAACAGCGGCCCTGCAAGCGGAAAGGGTGCCGGCTGCCGAGGGGCAGAGGAGGGGAAAGAGGTAAAGGCAGGTCAGGAGTCGGTGCGTCCGTGCGTCGGTGCGTCGGTGCGTCGGTGCGTCGGTGCGTCGGTGCGTCGGTGCGTCGGTGCGTCGGTGCGTCGGTGCGTGGGTGCGTCCGTGCGTCGGTGCGTGGGCGCCGCGAGCCGAGCGGCGCTCTCCTGTGTAGCGGCGGCTGTCCTCAGCCGCTCCGAGGGAGGGGGTGATACCGCGGAGGACGCGGAGGTACGCAGAGGGGGAGAGGAGAAGGCGAAGAGGGCGAGTACGCCCGTGCGTCCGTGCGTCGGTGCGTCCGTGCGTCGGTGCGTCCGTGCGTCGGTGCGTCCGTGCGTCGGTGCGTGGGACGAAAGACGAGGGCGAGGGCGAGGGACGAGGGCGCATCCAGGCCGGCTCCCGGAAACCGCGGGCGACCGCGGACGCATCCTGAAGGGATGCCAGATCGTAGCCGGGGGTCGCGCGAGAGCACGACCCCCGGAAACGCAAACCCACGAACCACGCACCCTGAAAGGGTGCCAGAAACGGACGTCCAGGCAGCACTGGCACCGAGGGACGAGGGCGTC
>JAGVUW010000052.1 GCA_019136035.1 Verrucomicrobiota bacterium
CCGGAGCTCTACGGCCTCTGGACCGCCGCCCGCGCCCTGCGGCTGCTCGGCGTGACCCACCTCAACCACCCGACCTGCGGGCCGGTCGACTGGCAACGCCACGTCTGGCAGCCCGACGCGCCCTGCGAGGGCATCTGGCCGCTCCTCCTGCGCACTCAGGATCGGGACGGCACCTGGGCGCCCTCGGCCCAGCGCGCCCCGGGTCGCGCCCTTGCCACCGCCTGGGGCGTCCTCTGCCTCTGCGAGGCCGTCATCGGCCGACAGGCCTACCTCAGCGACGTCGCTATCACCAGCGTCCTGCCCGCCGATCCGCGACTGGTCGTCCTGCCGGAGTCCTGCGCCCGACCGCCGGCCGTGGTCGCCGACGACCGCCAGCGCCTGCTCCTGTGGAACCTCGGCAGCCTCGCCATCGGCGACGAGGTGGATCTCTCCTATGACCAGTACCTCTGCGACGCCCAGGCCGGCACCGAACGCACCATCCAGACCGACCTGATCGCCGCCTGGCGCTCCTCCGGGTCGCGCCTCACCGAGGTCGCCTTCGGAGGGCTGACCGTCGCCGTCGATCAGGCCGGCGTCGGCCTCAGCCTCGACACCGCCAAGGCCGAAGCCGCCATACCGGACCTGGTCCGCTTCACCAGCACTGTCCGCCTCCCGCCCGGCCAGGCCGCCCTGCAGCTCGCCCGACCCGCCGCCGGCAGCCACATCCTGCATGCGCCCGGCGACGTCGCCTGCACTTGGCTGAGCCTGCACTGGGCCCTCGCCAACGCCGCCGACTTCCCCGCCGGGGCCACGCCGGTGGCCCTGCGCTGCCGCAGCGCCGCCACTGCCGGGGCCCTCCCGGGCGTCGCCTTCAGCGCCCCGCTGACGACGCCCGGCACCGCGGTGCCCTGCCCGCCCGGACGCGTCCTCGAACTCGCCATCGAGCTGCACCCGGTCGACGGCGTCCGGCCCATCCTCGGCGCCGTCACGGTCTACGGCCACCAGCACCCCGCCCGCGTCGTCGTCGAGGCCTTCGCACCCGACGAGCGCTGCCTTGGCACCGTCGCCGCCTACGACCTGCTGAGCTCCGACTACGGCACTACGACGACGCGACAGCACCGCTGGAACACCGCCGGCGCCTCACCGGGGCTCTGCCGCCTCCGTGCCGTCCTGCGCGAGGCCGACCAGCCGCGGGCTAAGGCTGAGGCCGCCGTGACCCTCCGGAGACCCGCCGACACGGGCGCCGTCACCGGCACCATCCGCCTCGACGATGCCGCCTACGGCCCGCGTGAGACCGTCGCCATGACCTGCCTCACGCAGAACCAGACCGCCGCCTTCACCGTCACCGCGGCGGCCGTCACCGTCACCATCACCGGCCCGGATGGCACGACGCCCGCGGGCGGCTCCTTCTCCTACCAGCCTGGCCGCATGGGGCCCGGGGCCACGCACACGGCCAGCCTGACCTGGGATACCGGCCGCGCTCCACCCGGGGTCTACACGGTCACCCAGCACATCGACGGGGGCCACGGCCTGCCCGCCACCACCGCCACCGCCAGCTTCGAGATCCTCCCCGGCAGCGCCGTGGAGAGCGCCCTCGCCGGCACCCTCCAGGTCGAGCCGCAACGCCTCACCGCCGGCGACCCGCTGCACGTCGCCTGGGGCCTCGAGAACACCGGCAACACCGACCTGCACGACGTCACCGTCCGCCTAAGGGTCCTCGCTGCGACGGCCGCCGCGGAGGCCGCCTCGGCGCCGGCCCTGGCGAGCCACAGCGAGGCCCTCGCCGTGCTGCCGCTGAACCAGCCCCGGCACGACGCCGCCTGGGACGACGCCGCCACCGGATCCTGGCCCCCAGGCGATTGCCTGGTGGTCCTCGAGGCCGGCCTCACGGAGCCCCTCCAGGCCCTCGCCGTCGAACGCCTTGAGGTCATCGCCCGTGACACCACGCCCCCGCAGGGCTGGGTGACCTACGGCGCTGCCTCCGAACACGGCCGCAGCGTCGTCGCCACACTCTGCACCGACGAGCCGGTCACCATCACCAGCAATCAGGGCGCGCGCCAGATCACCTTCACCGCCAACGGCACCTTCCTCTTCACCTTCGTCGACCACGCCGGCAACCCGGGCAGCGCCCTTGCCGAGGTCACCTGGATCGAGCCGGACACCGCCGTGACCGACGCGGTCATCATCGCCACCGGCACCGCCCAGGTCCTCACCATCGCCGGCGGACGCAACCGCATCGACGGCGGCATCCACAGCAATGACGAGGTCCACATCGCCGCCGGCCAGACCCGCGTCAACGGGCGGGTCTCGGCCCA
>JAGVUW010000136.1 GCA_019136035.1 Verrucomicrobiota bacterium
GCCAGTGGAGGAAGATCCGTCAGGGCTTGAGGGGCACGAGGAGCTGGTCGCGGATCCACGGGTTGAGCTGCGGGTCGCCGACCTCGTGCATCCAGTCGACCAGCCGATGCCGCAGGGCCTGCAGGACCTCGCGGCAGGACGGCTCCGCGGCGAGGTTGTGCAGCTCGCCCGGGTCCTCGTCGAGGTCGTAGAGCTCGTCCTCGGCGGTGGCATTCCAGACGTACTTCCAGCGCGGTCCGCGGACCATGCGCTGGGTGTAGAAGCCGAACTGGTTGCCGTAGTACATGCTGAAGACGTCCTGGCGGGACGTCTCGGGCTGGTCGGTCAGGGCCGGCAGCAGACTGCGGCCCTGGAAGGTCTCCGGGACCACCACTCCGGCGACCTCGCAGAAGGTCCGCGCCAGGTCGAGCGCCTGGATGACCATGGCATCGCTCTGACGCCCGGGCCGCACCAGGCCGCGCGGCCAGCGCACCAGGAGCGGGACGCGGGTGACGTCATCGTACATGACGTAATGCTTGTCGATGAGGCCGTGCGAGCCGCAGAGATCGCCGTGGTCGGCGCTGAAGACCACCAGGGTGTTCTCGGCGAGACCGAGGCGGTCCAGTGCCGCCAGGAGCCGGCCGACCTGGGCGTCGAGCAGGCTGACCTCGCCGAGGTAGCGCGCCACGACCGGCGCCCAGTCCTGCCAACTCCAGCCGTCCAGACGCCAGGTCCGGCGCTGCTGCGCCTGGATGAACGGCTTGCCCGCCAGGGTGTCTGCAAAGCCCGGCCACGGCGGCACCTGCGAGGGATCCACCAGTGAGGCATAGGGCTCCGGAAGGACGTTCGGCAAATGCGGCTCGGAGGTGTCCCAGCGCACCATGAAGGTCTGATCGCGGCGGCTCGCCCGCTCGAGCATCTCGACGACCTGGCCGGCCTCCCAGCCGAGCCGCGACTGCTCGGGCTGGATGTAGGGGTCCGTCTCGCCGAACCAGCCATTGCGGTGCGGCCGGGCCGGCAGGCCCGAGGCGGCCCGCCAGGCGCCATAGCCGCCGGAGGGGTTGGACTCGTGGAAGCCGAACGCCGCCGGCGGATTGCCGGCGCTGACCTGCCACTTGCCGATGTGGCCCAGCCAGTAACCGCCGGCGGCGAGCTGGCGGCTGTATGAGGGCAGGCTCCGCGTGTCCGGATGCGGCACGCCCAGGCCGTCGTTCATCAGACAGCCATGCCGAGACGGCCAGCACCCATGCAGGAGGCTCGTCCGCGCCGGCACACAGACCGGCGCCGGCGTATGGGCCTGCCGGAAGGTCACCCCCGACGCGGCCAGGGCGTCGAGGTGCGGCGTCCGCACCAGGGGATGCCCATGCACGCCGAGGCAGTCGCTCCGGAACTGGTCACTGAGGATCAGCAGGATGTTCGGACGATCGGCCCCGTGCTGTGCCATGCGCCGCCCTCCTATGGTCCTCAGGTCACGAACCGGACTCCAGGCCGAACCCGAATGCATACCGCGGCCGCAGATCGACCGGGAGGCGACCGCGCGGCGGCTCCTCGCCGAAGAGCACCCGCAGGCCGGCGCGCACCGCCCCCGGGCTGGCGCAGTAGGTGGTCAGGCAGATGTCCGTCAGCGGGAAATCCGGGATGACATACGGGGTGCCAAAGACGCAGAGCGCGACGGCCTTGCCGGCGGCCTGGAGACGCCGCACCAGCTCCGGCTGTCCCGGCCCGACCGCGCCGGAGAGGGCCTTGTAGCAGACGATGCGCGGGGTCGTCGCGAGGATGACACGCCGGCACGAGCCCGCCGCCGCCACCGCCGCGGCGACCTGCTCGGGGGTCGGGTCCTCGGGGAGGTGGTGCAGCGTCACCGGCCCCAGACGCCGACGCACCTCGCCGGCCAGCATGCCCTGCGTCGACTCGATAGTCTGTTCCATGTCCGTCAGCGCCCGCCCCTCCTCGGGGCTGACGGTGGCGATCACGGCCACCCCGCCGCTGCAGTCCAGCGGCAGCCCGGCGCCCTCCAGGAGGGTGACGGCCGCGGCAAAGGCCTCCTCGGCCACGGCCAGGTGTTCGGGCTGGCGGAAGGCGGCGCGGACGCGCTCGGGCTCCAGGGGCGCTCGTCCAGGCAGGCCGCACCACTCCTTGGCCTCTAGGATGCGCCCCACCGAGGCATCGAGATCCGCCATGGGGATGCGCCCCGAGGACACCGCCTGCACGAGTGCCGCAAGGGTCGGCTCGGGCGGCTCGTTGTAGTCCTGCAGCACGATGTCATGGCCGGCCTCGAAGGCCCGGATGGCGGCCTCGGCCACCCCGAAGTTGTC
>JAGVUW010000225.1 GCA_019136035.1 Verrucomicrobiota bacterium
GTCAGGGCGAGTCGCCCGGCGCCGCGGCGACCTCCACGTCCCAGAGGCCGCGCACCGAGTTCGCCAGGCGGACCCGGGTGCAGCGCGGCAGGTCCGCGACGCGCACGACGCGTTCGCGGAGGTGGCCGGCGGCGAGGAGCTCAGCGCGGCAGGTGCCGGGAAGCAGGCCGCAGCGCAGCGGCGGCGTCACCCACTCGCCGTCGAGTTCGACGACGAGGTTGGCCAGGCAGGACTCGGTGAGTTCGCCGCGGTCGTTCCAGAGGAGCACGTCGGCAAACCCGTGCCGGCCGGCGAGGGCATCCTGGTAGGTCTGCCGCAGCGTCGTCTTGTGGTAGAGGAAGCGGTCTGTGCTGACGACCGGACGGCGCGCCAGGCAGAGGCGGTACGGCCGCGGCAGGGGCTGCAGCGTCGACGCCTCCAGCGTGACAGCGCCGGAGGCATCCAGGAGCAGGCGCACCCGCTGCGCCGTGGACCAGCCCGCGGCCGCGGCCGCGAGGCGGTCGCGCAGGGCCGGCAATGGGCACGGCCGGCCGAAGTACTCGGCGGAGGCCGCCAGGCGGGACAGGTGGCGCTCGAGGAGGGCATAGCCGGCCTCCGGCGTCCACAGGAGGGTCTCGAGGAGGCTGAAGTCGGGGGAGTCCTGACGGAGCACACGGGCCTTGGTGGCCCACTCGTCGGCCTCGGCCCTGGCCTTGGAGTCCCAGACAATGCCGCCGCCGACGCCATACTCGGCACGGCCGTTGCGGCGATCGGTCAGGACGGTCCGGATGGCGACATTGAACTGCGCCTGCCGGCCTGGCGCCAGGTAGCCGAGCGTCCCGGTGTAGAGTCGACGCGGGCTGTCCTCGAGGTCGGCGATGAGGGCCATGGTGCGCACCTTGGGGGCACCGGTGATGGAGGCGGCCGGGAAGAGCGCGGCGACGATCTCGGGGAAGGGCGCGCGCGTGGCGGCGGCGACGGTGCTGGTCATCTGCCAGACGGTGGGGTAGCGCTCGACGTCGAAGAGCCGCGGCACGTGGACCGAGCCGGGCATGGCGATGCGGCCGAGGTCGTTGCGCACCATATCCACGATCATGACATTCTCAGCGCGGTTCTTGCTCGAGCGCCGCAGCCAGCGGGCGCGGGCGCGGTCGTCGTCAGACCAGAGGCCGCGGGGCGCGGTGCCCTTCATCGGCCGGGACTCAATGCGGTCGCCGTCCTGCTGGAAGAACAGCTCCGGCGAGGCGCAGCCGATGGCCCACTCGGGCAGGCTGACCCAGCCGGCATAGCCGGGGCCCTGAGCGCGCACCATACGGCCGAAGAGCCCCCACGGGTCGGCGAGGCCGTCGGCGCGCAGGCGGAGGGTGACATTCACCTGGTAGGTGTCGCCGGCGCCGATGTGGTCGTGGACGCGGGCCAGGGCGCGGTCGTAGGCCGCGGTCGACAGCGACGGCTGCCAATCCACCGACGCCGGCGACGCGGCCGGCGCGGCGCCCGCGACGGGCGACGGCACCTCGACCGGCGCGGCATAGAGCCCGAACCAGGCCAGCGGGAAGTCGTCCGGGGGGTGCGTCCGCTGCGCCGGATCGAAGGCCGGCCCGGCCTCGTAGGAGAGGAAGCCGGCGGCGTAAAGCCCGCGACGGTCGACGGCGTCGGCCACCTCGTGCAGAAGGGGCACGACCTCAGCCGGCGTCGCGGCGCAGAGCACCGCGACCGGGTCGCGAAAGAGCAGCCAGCGCCGGCGCACGGCGTCGTGGAGGAGCACGGCGTTGTCGGGAGGCTGATGCATGCGTCGGTGGAATCACCCCGAGCCAGGACCGACCACCCCCGGTCGCCCCGCCTGGCATACCCTCGCCCCGCCCCGCCACCTGGTCAAGAGCCGCAGCGGCGCCGGGCCGCTCACGATCTCGACGCCGCGCGGAACAGCCAGACACCCACCGCGACGGCACCGAGGACCCAGAGGGCGACGACGGCCACAGCCGCGCCGCGGCCCCTCGGCGCACCAAGCACGGTCGCCGCCTTGGACCGTGACTCGCGGAGGACCTCGGGCGGAATCGCCCGGACGACGAGCCAGATGCCCAGAGGCACCAGCAGCGCGTCGTCCAGATAGCCAAGCACGGGTATGAAGTCTGGAATCAGGTCGATGGGACTCAGCGCATAGGCCGCGACGACCAGAGCCGCCAGGCGGACATGGCCAGGGGTCCGCGGATCACGGGCCGCCAGATACACCGCGATGACGTCGCGCGTGGTCCGCCTCGACCATTCGCGGACACGAGCTGTGAGCTTCACAAAGACCGCCCTCCAGGCACCCGAC
>JAGVUW010000316.1 GCA_019136035.1 Verrucomicrobiota bacterium
TGGGCCTCGTCAAGGATGACGACGCTGTTGACAAGGTTATGAAGTTTGCGACAACGCCCCGGACGAGCCGCATAGAGCGACTCGAAGAACTGCACATTGGTGGTGACGACAACGGGGGCGTCCCAGTTCTCAGCAGCCAGGCGCGATCGCTGGGTCTCCTTTTCCGGGCCTAGGTTGCTGTGATGCTCGATGACGTTGGCATCGCCCAGAATCGTCCTGAGGACTGCGGCGGTCTGTTCGATGATGCTGGTGTATGGGATGACGTAGACGATCCTCGACCGGGAATGGTGCAGGGCGTGGTCGAGAGCAAAGGCCATACCTGAGAGGGTCTTGCCGCCTCCCGTGGGGACCGTCAGCGAGAAGAGCCGGGGGGGCGTGTGGCGGCAGCACGACAGTCAGCCAGGATCGTCTGACGAATGGCGTTGACCGGCGTCTTCCGAGCGGTGCCTGCCAGTTGTGCGAGGTGCAGGTCGAGCGCGCGCTTCAGTTCTTCAAGGGTGGCGGAAGGCCCGCGTGCGCGGGTCTGCTCCGGATCCATGAAGGCCTCAGTATCGAGATAGTCGGCATCGACGAGGCAGGAGAAGACCATCCGGATCCAGAAGTGGTAACCCCTAGGCTTCAGAAAAGAGGGCGGCCGAAGCTCCGCAGGAAGGCCAGCCACGATCTCGGAGACATCAGGCCCGAGGCCCTCGAAATGGCGGCGGTAATTCTCCAGGCGGATCACAAGGGCAGCATTCCCGGCTTCCGCCGTGCCATAGTCAGGAAGACCTGCATGATGCCCTGCTGCGACATAGGCTAAGGCTCGGCCGGCAAATGGACCCCAGCGGTCTTCAGCCAGAGCGGCGCCGGCCGTGGAGTGGTTCACCCGCCCGCTATCATAGGCCTCATCGTCGAGCTGGTTGGCTCGGCGCAGGTAGCCTTGGAAGGCCGATGCGGCCTTGCCGAGGTCGTGGAGCCAGCCGGCGGCGCAGGCCCATTCTTCTGAATGGAAGGGTGCCGCGAAGTCCACGGCGCGGGCGGCGACCTGGTTCAGGTGGTCGGCGAGGGGCTGCCAGGTCGAGGGCGGACAGTCGGGCCGGGTGTGCGCGAAACAGCCCTGAAGCAATCGCTGCATGGTCTGCGGGCCTCCCATCTCATTCGTCCCACATGCCCCACGGAGGCAAGATTGCCGTCATTCCCGTGACTGCAAGTGCCTTTCGCTCAAAAAACACCGTCCGAGTCATCGGCCGCGCCGCGGGCCGGCGATACGGCCGGTCGGCGGGGCGCATGTCGAGTGCCTCTAGGAGCGAGTGTAGGGCTGGACCCAGGACAAAACATGTCCTGGTGGCTCGGGCGGACGCCCCATCCGTCTGGAATCTGAAACCATGGCCATGCCGTGCGTTGTCGGATTTCCGCCCGGAATGTGCAGTCATTAGTGGCACCTGGCGCCGGAGCGTCTGGAGGCGCTACGGCTGGTGCTGGCGCCTGGGGGGCCGATCGTCTCCTCGGGCTGGGGCCCATCCGACGGGGATGATCTCGTAGGAGGCATCGCGTTGCTGCGGCGCCGGCGCCGTTGCGGCTCGTGGACGCGTTCGCGTCTGTGGCCACTCGCCCTCCAGGAAGGCGGCCCGGACCAACGGCCCCTGGAGGGCGACAGGCCCCCGGAGCCGTTCCTGCGATGAGTGGACGACAGGCCCCTGGGGCCGTCCCCGGATCCCGTGCCCGTTGCGGCTCGTGGACGCGTTCGCGTCTGTCGGCGCTTCCGTCACTTGCAGGCGCCGGCCCGTGGAGGAAGATCCGTCAGGGCAGCGGCACGGGTACGGGTGCGGTGTGCCAGATCGCCTCGCAGTACTCGCGGATGGCGCGGTCTGAGGAGAACCTCCCCATGCGTGCGGTGGTGAGGATCGAGGCCCTCGTCCAGGCCTCGGGTGTCTGCCAGAGGGCGCTGACGCGTTCCTGGGCGGCGACGTAGGCGCGGTAGTCGGCGAGGACGAAGAACGGGTCCTGCTCGAGGAGGTTCTGGACCAGGGGCCGGAACAGCTCGCGATCGCCGCCGGCCAGGGCGCCGGCGGCGATATACTCGAGGACGTCCTCCAATTCGCGGTCCTGGCCGACGACGTCGCGTGGGCGGTAGCCGTCGGCGCGCCGCGCGTCGACCTCATCGGCATTCAGACCGAAGAGGAAGAAGTTCTCCGCGCCGACGGCCTCGCGGATCTCGACATTGGCGCCGTCGAGGGTGCCGATGGTCAGGGCGCCGTTGAGGGCGAACTTCATATTGCCGGTGCCGGAGGCCTCCTTGCCGGCCGTCGAGATCTGTTCCGAGAGATCGGCGGCGGGGTAGACCGGCTGGGCGTTGGTGACATTGAAATCGGGGAGGAAGACCACCCTGAGCCGTCCGGCCACGATCGGGTCGTGGTTGACGCGGTCGGCGGTGGCGTGGATGAGTTTGATGATGCGCTTGGCCATGGCATAGCCCGGCGCGGCCTTGCCGCCGAAGATGAAGGTGCGCGGAGGCATCTCCAGGCCCGGGTTGGCGCACAGTCGGCGGTACAGGGTCAGGATGTGCAGGACGTTGAGGTGCTGGCGTTTGTACTCGTGGATGCGCTTCACCTGCACATCGAAGAGCGATTCGGGGTCGACGGCGAGGGCGAGCCGTGCGGCGATGATGCCGGCGAGGCGCTGTTTGCAGCCCAGCGCGACCTGCCGCCACTCACGGTGGAAGTCGAGGTCATCGGCCAGGGGCTCCAGGGCGCGGAGCTGCTCGAGGTCACGGAGCCAGTCCGCGCCGATGCGGGCGCTGATCAGCGCGGTCAAGCCGGGGTTGGCCAGGGCGACGAAGCGCCGCGGCGTGACGCCGTTGGTGACGTTGAGGAAGCGCTCCGGCCAGAGGTCGGCGAAGTCTCTCAGGAGGCGTGTTCGGACCAGCTCCGAGTGCATCCGCGCGACGCCGTTGACGGCGTGGCTGCCGACGACGGCGAGGTGGGCCATGCGCACGTGGCGTTCGCCGCTCTCGCCGATGATCGAGAGGCGCTGCACCAGGCCCTCGTCGCCGGGGTGGCCGGCGCGCACCGCGTCGAGGAAGCGGCGGTTGATCTCGTAGATGATCTCCAGGTGCCGCGGCAGGAGCTCGCCGAGCATGGCCACCGGCCAGGTCTCGAGGGCTTCGGGCAGGAGGGTGTGGTTGGTGTAGGCGAAGGTCTGCCGGGTGACCTCCCAGGCGGTCTCCCAGTCGAGCTGGTGGGCGTCGACCAGCAGGCGCATGAGCTCGGCCACGGCGAGGGCCGGATGCGTGTCGTTGAGCTGCACGGCGAACTTGCGGTCGAACTGCTCGATGGGCCGGCCCAGGCGGAGGTGGGTTCGCAGCATGTCCTGCAGCGAACAGGACACCAGGAAGGCCTGCTGCTGCAGACGCAGGCGCCGGCCCTGCGGGGCTTCGTCGTTGGGGTAGAGGACCTTGCTGATGTTCTCCGAGGTGACCTTGTCCTCGACGGCGCGGTAGTAGTCGCCGTGATTGAAGGCGGCGACGTCGAACGACTCGATGGCCTCGGCGCGCCACAGTCGCATGCGGGTGCAGGTGCCGACGCGGTATCCGGCTATGGGGGTGTCATAGGCGATGCCCTTGATGACCTCGTCGGGCACCCAGGTGACGCGGTAGCGGCCCTGGGCGTCGGTGTGGACCTCGGTGTGGCCGCCGAAGCCGACCTCGAAGGCAATCTCCGGCCGGGGCAGCTCCCAGGGGTTACCGAGATGGAGCCACTTATCGGTGACCTCGACCTGCCAGCCGTCGTGGATGGCCTGGTCGAAGATGCCGAACTCGTAGCGGATGCCGTAGCCGGTGGCGGGTACCTCCAGGGTCGCCAGCGAGTCGAGGTAACACGACGCCAGTCGACCGAGGCCGCCATTGCCCAGGCCGGGCTCCTCCTCCTGTCGGAGGAGTTCGTCGAGGTCGAGGCCGATCGCCGCCAGGGCCTCGGTCACCGGACCGGTCAGGCCGAGATTCAGCAGGGCGTTGCCCAGGTGCGGCCCCGGGAGGTACTCGGCCGAGAGGTAGGACACCAGACGGACGTCCTTCTCGGTGTAGTTGGCCAGGGTTCGCACCTCGCGTTGCAGGAGGCGGTCGCGCACGGTCAGCGCCAGGGCGGTGTAGAGGTCGTTGCAGGTGGCGACCTGCGGGAGTCGTCCGACGGCATAGAAGAGGTTGTCGAGAAAGGCGGCGCGGAGGTCCTCGACGCGATTGCCGGTGCGGACGCTGCGTTCCGGGGCGGTCATCGGGACGGTGACTTTCGGAGTTGGGCAGACACGCGTCATGGCAGGTTCCTCCAGCCCTGGCCGGCGCGCCATGCGTCCGGCCCTCGCCTTGTGTTCGGGGGAACGGCGGCGGGGCCGCGTTCCTACTCGGAGCGCGGCCGCAGAACGACGTAGGTCGGCAGGCCCATGACCTCGTAGTAGTCGAGGGAGCCCCGCACCACGGGGTCTTTCATGTCGTCGGTCTGGACGGCGATGCGGACATACGGCTCCAAGGCGGCGATCACGGCCGGGTCTTTGAAGGTGGTGCGCTTCATCTTCATGCAGCTCTTGCAGGTCAGGGCCCAGAAGTCGAGGACGACCCCACGGCCGTTGCTGTGGGCTTCCTGGAGGCCGGCGGCGAGGCTGGGATTCCAGCCATCGACGGCAGCGCCATCCTGCGTGCCGCCGTGGCGGGCCATGATGAGACGCACGCTGAGGCTGGCGTAGTAGATCGCGAAGAGCAGGATGAGCCCGCCGAACACCGCCTTGATGCGGTTCATCCATGCGCCCGGCCGCGGCAGGATGCTCAGGCCGGCGCCGACGATGGGCCAGGGCAGGGCCATGCCGATGCCGAGCGCCAGGGGCAGGAGCAGCCCGGCCGGGTTGCCCTTGGCATAGAGATCCGTGGCCAATACGAGGACCCATATCAGCACCGGTGCCACACAGGCACCGGCCAGGAGGGCGGCCGTGCCGCCAAGGACGAAGGCCGTCAGCATCGGCGAGCGGCTGGAGCCATCGGCCGTCGGGCCGGCGCGCTGGAAGCGGCTCAGGTCGAGGATCAGCACGTCGAACATGGCCAGGCCGAGAATCACAAAGACCACCGCGATCGCCGCGTTGAACCACGGGCTGGCATTCAGGGCGCCGAAACGCGAGCCGGTCAGCACCACCACGATGCCGAGGAGGCCATAGACCAGGGCCATGCCGGCACCATAGACCGCGCCGCGCAGCAGGCCGGCCGAACGCGGGCCCTGCCCCTGGCCGGCGCCGATGATGGCCAGGTTGACCGGTATCATCGGCAGGACGCAGGGGGTCAGGTTCAGCAGGAGGCCCAGGGGCAGGACCAGGAGGAGCGCCACCAGCAGGCCGTAGCGCCGGAAGACCGCCGCGAGGAGGTTCTCCCCGGCGGCGTCAGCGCCGCCGTCGGCGCCCGAGCGCAGGAAGGCGAGGAAGGCGTCGCTATCCTTATAGCCGCTACCGGTGGCGACGACCTCAAACTGGTCCGCCAGTTCCCGCCAGGATCCCGGCGCGGCGGGTGCCGTCGACGCCGGAGCACCGCGGGCGTCGTCCGCCGCTGCCGCGGCCGCCGCAGCAGCGGCGGCACCGGCAGCCAGCTCGAGGCGCTGCGGCAGGAAGCACATCGACTCGGTGCAGCCCTGGTAGGAGACGGCTACGGTGAGGTCACGATCGGCGAGGCCGTCCACACGGTAGGTGAAGGTGGCGTCCTTGTCGTAAGTCGACAGGTCCTTCTCGAAGGTGGCATCGTAGCGCACCGTCGGCGGTGGGGTGGTCAATGCCGTCAGGGTCACCCCCGAGGGCTGCAGGGGCTCGACCTGGATCATGTGGGCGTAGAGGTAGTGCTCGGCCGGCACCCGGAAGGTCACCGCCAGGACCGCCGGCGGCCCCCGCTGAAGGGCTGACTCGACCGTGAAGGGATCCTGCGCCCGCAGGCACGCCCAGGTGACCAGCGCCATCAGCAGCAGAAAACGCCCCATAGGTTCCCCTGTGACTATCCTACGAACAAGGTCCGGCCGCGCCCCGCGTCGACCCCCGCCGCCGCGTCTGCCGGGTACCGGCACCATACTCCGGTTCCGACCACGCCGCCATGGCAGGGTTCCCGCTTCGGGCAATCAACACCGCGCGCGCCCCGGGCAGACCACCGGAGGCCGGTGTCAAGGGGTTAAATGAGTAAGTCCTGGCGAGAGGGGAGAAGGGAGGGAGGGGAGGGAGGGGAGGGTACTCGCCAGGACTTAAAAAGTCGTTCATGGACTATTGAGTTGTCAAGAGCCGGAAACCTGAAGGACGCTTCGATCGCCGACCCAGAACCCCCATGGCGATCTGCTATCCATGAAGATACTGCGGGAAGTGCCGAAGTCCAATGAATTTCCCGAGAAAAACACGCGATCGGTGGATATTTCGCGGATATCCCCCCACCCCGTCAAGCCGGTTTGGCGGAGTAGCGGTACCTCCGCTACCCTGGGATGGCCCATGGCCACGGACCCCAACCCCAACGAGGGTTGCGTCGGTCGGATCGCCAGGAGCCGGCGCATCGGCACGATGGCACAACCCCCTTGGGGTTGGAGGGGCGGAATGGTATCTGGACCCAGGGTAGCGGCCTTGCCGCAACCCTGGGCTGGAGGACGCAATCCCCTTGGGATAGGGGAGCCGCCAGACCACCGCCCTCGTCGAGCCCCGCCCGGGGGAGTCCAAGACAGGCGGCAAGGATGCCCCCCGCCGTCACCTGAAGTACGCCGTTGCCGGAGGAGCCGGGAAATCGGACGGAATGCACCGCAGGCTGAAAGTATGCGACAAAACGACGCACCCCACGACGCGACGTTCCATACGAGACCGCCGGCGGCCACGCACCCGGGCTGTTCAGGTCACCTTGCCGATGCGGATGTCGAGATCCTCACGGCGTTCCAGGCGGTCCACAGCGCCGTCCTTAACCCAGAGGATGCGGTCGGACGACGCCAGCATCTTGTGGTCATGGGTGGCGGTGACGACGGTCACGCCGAACTCCTTGGAGAGGCCGCTGAGCAGGCCGATGATCTCCTCGCCGGTGACGAGGTCGAGGTTGGCGGTGGGCTCATCGGCGAGGATGATGGCCGGGTCATTGGCGAGGGCCCGTGCCACGGCGACGCGCTGCTGCTGGCCGCCGGACATCTCATCCGGGCGGTGGGTGAGGCGGTGTCCGAGGCCGACGCGGGTGAGGACCTCCTTGGCGCGCGCCTCGGCCTCGGCATGGCTGCGGCCGCTGAAGAGCAGGGGCAGGCAGACATTCTGGACGGCGTCATAGGCCGGCAGGAGGTTGTAGGACTGGAAGACATAGCCGATGTGGTTGCCGCGGAAGTGCGCGAGCTGTCGGGGGCTGAGGCGGGTGAGGTTGACGCCGGCGACGGCGACCTCGCCGCTGCTGGGGCGGTCGAGGGCGCCGATCATGTTGAAGAGGGTGCTCTTGCCCGAGCCCGACGGCCCCATGATCGAGAGGTACTCGCCGCGGTAGATCTCGAGGTCGATGTTGCGCAGGGCGTGCACCACGGTCTTGCCGAGGTCGAACTGTTTGTTCACGCCCTTGACGCGAATGAGGACTTCCTGGCTCATGAATCCGGTATCCTCTCGCACTTAGAACGGCAGCTTGATGGCGGATTTGCTGAGGAAGGTGATACCGATACCCAGCGTGGTGATCAGGCCCATGCCGCAGCCGAAGCCGGCGCTGACCACCGGGATGTACTGCCGCCAGCGCAGGCCGAGGCGGCGCTTGAAGTAGAACTGGCCGATGAGGGCGCCGACGAACTGGCCGAGGATGGCGTGTGGGATGGTCTGGCCGAGGCCGCGCACGACGCCGTAGGTCATCATGATCGGGGCGCCGAAGAACTGCATGATGGTGAACAGGATGACGCCGAAGCCGCTGCCGCAGGCGAAGTAGAGCTTATTCCATGCCTCTTCGAACATCGAGTACTCGCCCATGGTGGCCGAGTACATGATGCAGCGCGTGGCGGCGTCGAGTTCCCACATGCGCTGGGCGTAGGGGTAGGAGAAGGACGGCACCGGATTGAGGCCCCAGATGAAGTTCATGAAGAACAGCGAGCTGATCAGGATGATGGGGTAGAGGATGATCTGGGTCTTCCAGATGCTGGTGAACTTGGTGCCGGTCAGCTCGCACTGGCGGTAGAAGACGGTCATCATGCCGTAGTTGGCGATGGGCATGGGGACGAACCAGCAGGCGATGCCCTTGTAGCCGGACAGGATGAGTGCGGCCTCGCGGATCATGGGTATTTCGACGACCTGGCCGACCATGCCCTCGAGGCGTGCGGTGACGTAGCTGATGAGGGGTGTGTAGACGGCGCCGAGGAAGATGAGGATCCAGAGAACGCGGAAGATATCCGGGTGCCACTCGCCGTGGTACCACCGCAGCAGGCCCATCGAGATGCCGATGTAGATCGTGGTGACGATGAAGTAGACCAGGATGATGGCCCACCACGGGATGTCGCCGCGCCCCGGCGGCACCATCGAGAGGAGGCGGCGTTCCTCCTTGGCGCTGGCGCCCCTGGCGCGCTGTTCGCGGCGGCTCTGGACCATCTGGCGGCCGACCTGCCAGAAGCCGACGATGGCGATGGCCACGGCGATGCCGATGTGGAAGCTGAAGTAGAAGTCGACGTTATTCTTGAAGAGCGTGGCGATGGTGTCATCGCCGAATTTCCAGTTCGAGAGCATGCCGACGCGGTACAGGACGGGATTGGCGACGGCGGTGATGAGCAGTCCGATGAAGCTGCCGACCATGCCCCAGAAGGGCATGACCATGCCGAAGATCAGGTTGCCGAAGTTCCAGTCGATGCCGGTGGGGAAGGCCGGCAGGTAGCGCCCGGTCTTGCCGGTGAAATCGGAGAAGGGAATGGGGAAGATCTGGATGGCGGTGCCGGTGAGGGCGCCGGAGAGGACGGGCAGGAGCAGGTAGATGGTGCCGAAGGCCAGGCCGAGGGCGCCGCCGATGGCGAAGACGCGCCAGCGCCAGTTGTCCTCAGCGCTCTTGGCCGACTTCGCCTCGATGTCTTCCGCCATGGCCATGATGCCCTGGGCCCCGACCGGGGCCAGCGGGAAGGGCAGCTTCTCGATGTCGCTGGTGATACGGAAGAGGCCATAGCCGACGACGGTATTGGAGAGCTGGCTGAGGAAGGTGCCGACGACGGCCAGGATCAGCACGGGGGCCCAGTCGACATGGAAGAACCGGCGGTCGCTGTAGGACTCGGGGTGCTCGATCGGGTTGGGCGCGACCCAGCGCGGGATCTCGTTGGCGATGCCGTTGGCGGCGGCGGCGTCGGACTGCACGAAGAACTGGTCCCAGAGCAGCCCGGAGGTCCTGCCGGTGGCCAGGCCGAGGCCACCCATCATCGAGCCGGCCATGAAGAAGAGCACGAAGATCTCGCTCTTGTTGAGGTGCTTATGGGCGCGCCGGGCCACTTCGATGAAGAGGATGACCGTGACCCACTGCGCGGCGCCGCCGATGCCGACGCCGGCCAGGAGGCCCATGTAGATGGCGCCGGGGACCATGAGCAGGGCGACGAAGATGGCACCCATCAGGGCGGACCAGCGGAAGCCCTCGTCAAAGGTCGACGGGACGTCCATGATCCGCCGGAATTCGTCGAGTTCTTTGTCGATGCGGATTGCCATGCCTATGCGTCCTTGCGCTGGGTCGTCGCGGCAGGATTCTGAACGGCGTTCTGGCCGAGGGCGGTCAGGGTGCGCTCGCGGTAGATCTCCATGGTCTCCTGCGGTATGGAGCGCCAGATGAGGAACTGCTGCCGCAGGTCGTCGAGGAAGACCTTGTTCAGGCGGCGCCAGTCTTTGGGCTGGCCGGAGAGGCGACGGAGCACAACGCGGACCTCGTCGATGCCGGGGATCTCGCTGGGCGAGCTGCGCAGGGCGAAGCTCTGGCTGACGCCGAGGTCGAAGGGGGCCAGGGCGAGGGTGGCGTCGAGGCCGAGGGCGCCGTCCTGATCGCGGGCCAGCTCGACCTGGCTGGTCATGAAGCGGCCCAGGCCGGTGTCGGTGTGGTTGCCGAAGTGCTCGCGCAGGAAGCTGACCACGCCGGTGATATCATAGGCCGAGACGGTGAAGGGGAAGACCAGGTCGAGGACGTCGCCCTGTGGCGCCGGCGGGCGCCACATGCGCATCAGGCCCGGGTTGGCGCTCTTCGAGGCCTTGACGGCCGGGTAGATCGCCGAGACCAGCACCGTGGCCATGACCAGGAGGATGGTCACGATGGTGTTGGTCGAGCTCATGTTCATCTCCGGGACGCGCACCAGGCCGTACTCGCTGAGGACACCGAGGATCTTCATGGTGCCCTGGGCGAGGAGGTAGCCGCCGAGGCCGCCGATGAGCGAGTAGACCATCGACTCGGCGAAGAACAGGGTGGCGACATGGCGGGGCGCCAGGCCGAGGGCGCTGAAGGTGTAGATCTCCTTCTGGCGGTCGGCGACGGAGCCGAGCATGGTGCCGAAGATGACCAGGCCGCCGAGGACGATCGGGAAGAACAGGTCCTTGGCGCCGCTGGCCTGCAGGACGGTGCCGAGCAGGTGGCGGTAGACGCCGTTGTCGCGGGTGGCGGCGATCGGGAAGGGCAGCATGCGTGCCAGGGCCTCGGCGATCTCGACGGCCTCGGCGGTGTCGCGGGTGTAGACCATGAGGCCGTAGAGGCTGGCGCCGAGGGACTTGGCGGTGTCGGCCGAGACCACGACGACCTGGTCGACCGGGAGGCTGGCCCAGTTGCGCTGGGTCATCATCTCGGCCTCCTCGTCGCCCTGCGTGGTCTGCTGCGTGCTGCTGGCCTCGGTGAAGTCGGCGGGGAGGAGGCTGCTGGTATCCATGTCCTTGGCGGCCGAGACACGCACCGCGTCGAGGAGCTGGCCGACCTTGAGGCGGCGGCCCTTCATGAGGACCGTATCGCCGGTGGTGACCTGGAGGGTATTGGCGACGGCGCTGGTGATCAGGACGGTCTCGTCGTCGAGGGTGCCGAGGAGTTCGGCGAGGTCGGGGCGCTGGCCGAGTTCCTTCGGGTCGATGCCGAGGACGCCCTTGATGGTGACCGGGCTGCCGGCGTCCGCGCGGCTGACGAGCTGGCCGGGGTCATTCTGAGTCCGTGGCGAGATCCAGAGGCGCCGGCAGACGACGAGGCGGTCGCCCCAGCGGCCCTGGATGATGTCGCGCAGGTCCTCGCTGAGGGGCTGCCAGTTGACGTTGTGGACGAAGGCCCCCGAGTGGGACGGATTCGGGGCGCTGAACAGCGGCACGATGCCGGTCTGGGTGCCGAACGAGGCGAAGCAGAGGATGGTGAAGGTCAGCAGGACGATGGTGATGGCAGTCAGGGCGGTGCGCAGGGGCCGCCGGCGCATCGTCGAGACGCCCATCTGCATGGCGGCCATGAGGGTGCTGATGCTGGAGACATCGGCGGCATGGACGGTGGTGGTCATGCCCTGCAGGGCCTTCAGCTCGTACTCGAACTTGCGC
>JAGVUW010000309.1 GCA_019136035.1 Verrucomicrobiota bacterium
GGTGAGGGTGGGCACCGCCTCGCTGAGGCCGGCGTCGAGGGTATTGGGCGCCAGGGAATGCCGGTAGAGGAAGTTGGCGCCGTGGGCGCCGGTGACGATGTGGATGACGCCGGCGCTGTCCTGGCAGACGGCGGGGACGTTATGGACGTCGTTGATCGGCGGGGCGTAACCCACCAGGACGGGCGTCCCGAGCGTGCGGCTGCGGTGGTCGCAGGTAACGGCCCAGGTGGGGACGCCGGGGCGGTCCTCCTCGATGGCCTGGCACCAGACCACGTGGGTGCGGCCGTCGCGGGTGGCCAGCGAGGGCGGCCCGCCGGAGTGCTGGCAGGAGCCGAGACAGGTATCGCTGATGCGGATCGGCTCGCCGACCACGAGGCGCGCGCCCTCGCGGCGGGGCAGGTAGAGGTCGAGGTCGTGGTAGCCGCCGTAGCGCGCCGTCGGGTGGGGCCGGGTGGCGGTGTAGGTCAGCACCGGCGGCGGATGCGGCAGGGCGTTGTGGCCGCTGAAGCGCTCGATGTCGAAGGCGGTGCCCGGCAGCTCGGTGACCTGCCAGGTGCGGCCGTCGTCCGGGCTGAACAGGAGGGCGACGCCGGGCCGCGGCGGGTTGCAGCCGAGGCGGACCATGGTGTAGATGCCGCCCTCGCTGTCGAAGGCGACCTTGCAGCCGAGGAAGCCGGCGCCGGAGATCGGGTGGGTGTAGTCCGGGAAGGCCGCCTTCAGGGCCGCCTCGTAGTCGCGGATCTCCCAGCGCCCGTCGCGTAGCATGGCCAGCCCCGGCGACCAGTTCCGGTCGAGCCAGCGCTGACGGATGACCGGGCGGTTGAGGAGGTCGAAGGCGACCTCGTTGGTGACCAGGTCGGGGACGTAGCCGAGGGTGACATTCTCATGCTCGTGCGGGCGGTTGACGATGGGCAGCTCGAGCGTGCCGGCGGCGGGCGGGGCGCCCTGCCGCACGCGGACCTCGGCGGTGCCGGTCGGCTCGGCGGCGCCGGGTGTGAAGGCCGAGACCCAGACGGTGGCCTCGCGGGGGTCCGGCCGGGCCGGGTCGAGGGCCAACTGCAGCTCGACCACGGCATCGGCGCGGGTGCCGGGGTACGGCTTCGGGTGCACTGCGGCGACGCGCGCCGCGAGGGGGTGGTCGGCGGGGTCTTTCTCGAGGCGGAACTCGAACGGCCCGGCGGCGGCGCCCTCGGGGGCGTGGAAGCGCAGGAGTACGGGGGCGTCCGACTGCGCCGGCAGGTAGCGCACGACGCGGCGCGGCAGGAGGATGCCCTGGCTGGTTGGCGGCACGAAGAAGGCGGCGCGGTCAAAGGCCCACACGGTCAGGCCGGGCACATCGGCCTTGAAATCCATGCGGGGTATCTCCAGCGACCACAGGCCGTCGCGGCGGCCCTGGTCGGCCGCGACCTCGAGGGTATGGAAGACGCCGGCCTTGTCGAGGCTGACGCGGTGCAGGACCTCGCCGGCGGCGTCGCGCAGGGCGACCTCCTGGCCGGCGCCGGGCACGTGGAAGGCCTGCGCCTTGATGGCGATGGCGCCGCTCGGCGCCGGGAAGAACACCTCGCCGGCGAAGGCGGCGTCGTTGAGGGCGATCTCGCCATCGACGACGAGGCTGCCGGCCGAGGTCTCCAGGCCCCAGACATAATCGCCGCCCTGGCCGGCGACGACCAGGGTGCAGACGCCGCCGCGAGGGACCTCAATGGAGAGTTCACGGCGCTGCGTCTCGGCGGCTGCGCCGGGGCCGGTGGCGCCGTCGTCGGGAATGGTCTCCTCGGCCAGGACGCGCCAGAGGGGATCGCGCAGCGTGAAAGTGACGTTGTCGGGGGCCGGGTAGATGTTGAGGTCGCGCTTGAGGAGGGTCAGGCGCAGGGTGCCGGGTTCGACGCGCAGGTAGGCCTGGCGGCCGGCGCGCAGCACCGTCGGCAGGGTGGCCCCGGCGGCCGGCCGGGCCGCCAGGCCGGCGACGGCGACGACAGCGGCGACAACAGCGGCGCGGCGGAGACACGAAAAGGCAGTCTTGGCGCTCATGCGATGCACTCCTAATGCCCTCAGTACGTCAGACCCGCGTCCGAGCGGTAGTCGGTGCCGGCCGGGTCCTCCGCGGGCAGGTCGACGTGCTCCCAGAAGACCGACGTCGCGAAGGGCCGCCGGCGCAGGTCGGGGACGCTGACCGGGGCGCCGCCGAGGTCGGCGGAGCGGGCCGCGAGGATGCCCGGGAGGGTGTAGTCGGCCATGCGGAAGACATCGATCGGCACCGGCCGGCCGGCGAGGATGGCCCGCACGAAGCAGCGC
>JAGVUW010000224.1 GCA_019136035.1 Verrucomicrobiota bacterium
AGCGCTCGAGCAGGGCGATGAAGAGCCGCGGCGGGTCCGGCACGGCCGCGAGCACCACCTCCCGGAGGCCCTCGGGGAGGGCCCCCGCGCGGGCCATGGCGATGCGGGCGGTGCCGGCGTCCTGGAGGCCCATCTCCTGCAGGCGGTCGAGGTAGAGCCCCTCGAGTTCGGCCAGGGCCTGCCAGCGCTCGGCCTCCTCAATGTCGTCGCCGCGGGCCGCGACGGCGGCCAGGTCCAGGCCGCCATCGGCGAGTTCCTGGCGCAGCATCTGCAGCCGCCTCCCGGTCGACAGGACCCAGGCGCCGCCCGTGCCGCGCTCGCGGCCGAGGCAGGCCGACAGGGTCGCCGACGGCGCCGCGGCCAGCACCGCGACCCAGGCACGCAGGCACTGCAGGCCGCTGGCAACGCGCACCCTCGGCGGCGGCGCCAGGAGCACCGGGGGGGTGACCATCTCTGGACCCAGGAGCGCCGCGCCGCGCTCGGCCGCCGCCAAGGGCAGCGCCGAACGCAGATGCCAGCTCGACTGGCGCGTCGGCAGGACCACGACGCGGTCGCGCCAGTCCTGCAGGCCCGGCCCGGCACCGGCCAGGAGGTGGGCCGGGACGGTCTCGCAGAGCGGCCGGTCCCAGCCTAGAAAGACGCGCCTGACTGGCATGATGGCCTCCACCACGGCAACCCGCGGCCCAGCGCCGGGCCGGCGTTTCAGGACAGGGCGTTGATGACCCGTTCGAGGACGCGGACGCAGTCAGCGGCGACGGGCAGGACGACGTACTCGTTGGCGGTGTGGGAGCGCCCGGCCTGTCCCGGTCCGATGGTGATCGTGTCCATGCCGGCGCCGGCGAAGATCACCGCGTCGGTGCGCCCGCGCTGGAACAGGCAACGCTCGCGGCCGGCGACAGCACTCACGGCCTCGCGTGCGGCGGCGAAGAGCGCGCCGTCGAGGTCGACCATGGCGCAGGGGCCGTCGCACTGGATCTCGTGCGTGGCGCGGGTGCCCTCGAGGAGACGCCGCAGCTCGGCGTCGAAGGTCGCCGCCGACTCGCCGGGCGCCAGGCGGCGGCTGACGCGCACCTCGCAGGCATCCGGGATGACATTGACCAGTCGTCCGCCCTCGATCATGGTCGGCGCCACCGCGGCGCGTGCCACCGCGTCGCCGTGGAAGCGCTGCTCGGGGTAGCCCGCCTGCAGCGCCGCCAGGTCGGCACAGAAGCGCGCCGCCGCCAGGATGGCATTGTCGCCGAGGTCCGGCCGCGACGAGTGCGCGGCCGTGCCGGCAAAACGCACGGTGGCCTTGGCGTGGCCCTGGGTGCCGAGACTGATGCCCGGGCCGTCGACGCTGCAGCTCGGCTCGCAGGTGATGGCCCAGCGACCGCCCGCCGCAGCCATGCGCCGGGAGCCATTCTCGCGGTGCGGGACGTGGCCCTCCTCACTCACCGTGAAGCTGAAACGCACCGGCACCTTCGGCCGCACCCGCGGCGCCAGCCAGAGCATCGCCGCCAGGCCGCTCTTGCAGTCGGAGGTCCCCAGGCCGACCAGACGGTCGCCCTTGCAGACCGGCGTGAAGGGATCCGTCTCCCAGCCCGGACCCGGCGTGACGGTGTCCATGTGGGCATTGACGTGAAGCCGTTGCGCCGCATCGCCGTCCGGCCCGACGTCGACCCAGAGGTTATCCTGGTCGTCACGCTGCGCGGCGAGACCCAGGCCGCGAAGACGGGCTTCGATATAGTCCGCCAGGGCGGTCTCCTGGCCGGTCAGGCTGCGAATGGCCACCATCGCCGAAATCGTCGTTCGCAGGAACTCGAGCATGAAGGAACCTCCATCGGGCGCGACCGGCCAGGCTACCCCCGCCGTGGCCGCCGCGCCACCCGCGCCCAAGGTAGCCGACCAAGCACGACTGTCCAGCCCGCCAACGGCCACCGGCGGGGGCCGGGAAGGGGGAAGGAGGGAAGGACGCCCGAGGCCCGAGGCCCGAGGCCCGAGGCCCGAGGCCCGAGGCCCGAGGCCCGAGTCTCCCGAGTCCCCTGAGTCCCCCGTGTCCCCCATGTCCCCGGCGGCGCCCGTGCCTGGGAGCGCCGAGCGTCGGCTCGGCCCTCCTCCGGGCGCCGGCGGCGCCCGTGGCCGCGCTCGGCTCGCGCGACCTACTGGCCGGGGCGCCGTGCCATGAGGAGGCGTCCACGAGCCGAGTGGCGCTTCCCCGGGCGGCGGTGGCGCCTCCAGGGCGCGGTTGACAGGGGCTCCCCGGCGGGGTATCCCTAGAGTGTCGCGGTGGCCGCGCCGACGGGCGCCGCGCCGACGGGCGCGGCGGGGGCCGGCTGCGTCGCGTGACACGATGGTGCCGTCATGGGGGTAGACGATGGACAGGATTCGTCTCGGGGTCAGCGCCTGCCTGCTGGGCCAGGCCGTCCGCTATGACGGCCAGCACAAGCATGACCACTACATCACCGACACGCTCGGCCAGCACGTCGATTTTGTGGGTGTCTGTCCCGAGGTCGAGTGCGGCCTGGGGATACCGCGTGAGGCGATGCGTCTGATTGGCGATGCCGAGCGGCCGCGCCTGGTCACCATCCGGAGCCGGATTGACCACACCGCGCGCATGCAGGCGTGGATCGAGCAGCGCCTGCGCGAGCTCGAGGGCGAGAATCTCTGCGGCTTCATCTTCAAGGCGCGCTCGCCGAGCAGCGGCATGGCGGCGGTGAAGGTGTACTCCGAGGCCGGCCATCCGGTCGGGAAGGCGCCGGGGCTGTTTGCGCGCGCCTTCATGGAGCGCTTCCCGAATCTGCCCTGCGAAGAGGAGGGGCGTCTGAACGACGTCGACCTGCGTGAGAACTTCATCGAGCGGGTGTTCACCCTGTGGCGATTCCGGCAGGTGGTCGCCGAGGGTGTGACAGTCTCGGCGCTGATGGGCTTTCACGCGCGCAACAAGCTGCTGATTCAGTCGCATCACGAGACCCTGATGCGCGAGATGGGGCGCGAGCTGGCGGCCCTGTCGGCCGGCGAGGCGGCGGCGTACGCGCCGTGTTACGAGGCCAAGCTGATGCAGGCGCTGAAGGCGCGGGCGACGGTCCGCAAGCACACCAACATCCTGCAGCACATGCTGGGGTACCTGCGCGGTCGGGCGGACGAGGCCGACCGCCAGGGCGTGGCCGAGGTCATCGCCGACTACCACCGCGGCGTGGTGCCGCTGATCGTGCCGGTGACCCTGCTGCGGCACTTTGTCTTCAAGCTCCGCATACCTTACTTAATGGACCAGTACTACCTGAGCCCGCATCCGCTGGAGCTGAAGCTGCGCAATCACGCCTGACGGCTCTTCCGCCGCTGGCCGTGACCGGCCGACTGCGAAAGATCCGATCGTCGGGAGATCTTACGGCTCGGCCGTGGATTTCCCGGCGGCGGGCAGGGCTGTCGCAACGTCCGGTTCTGGCACCCCTCCAGGGTGCGTGGTGCGTGGATTCGCGATACCGGGGGGCGTGCTGCGCGCGACCCCCGGCTACGATCTGGCACCCCTTCTGGGTGACCGGAGGAGCGCTGCCGCGATCGTCGATCAACCTTGTGCCGCCATGGTGACGATGCCGAGGCAGCCATCGACGGTCACGCGGGTGGCCTGTTCGCGAGTCGCTATGCGGCGCGTGACTAGGTCGGGTTAGGCTTCTCCGGCAACGAGCAACGAGCCGCCGGATTGTGCAACCCCTGACGCGGGTCCGACCCGGTGGCCAGCCGTCGGTCAGTGGACGGCTTTGACGAAATACTGGTTGAAGATGTACACCGTCGGTACCGTGACGCCGGCAGTCTTGTATTCCTGCTTGAACAGATCGGCAAACTTAGCCGTGCTGTTAACAGCCTCAGCGTGCCCGTCGGCAAACGCGAAATTCGAGGTGGTTCCATGAGCACCGATCCAGAACAGGCGATCACCCGTACTGGTGACCGTCGGGCAGCCCCATTGCAGGCCGTTGGTATCCGTCAGCGAACTATGGCTTAGAGGAATGCCGTAGGAATCACCGATCCACATGAAGGACGACGTTGCCCTGACGAGGCGAAAGCTCAGGAAGCTGTCGCTGTAAGCACTTGTGCTCCAAGTTGTTGGGACATTGAAGCCG
>JAGVUW010000247.1 GCA_019136035.1 Verrucomicrobiota bacterium
TCTGTGCCTCGGCGGCGGTTGCGGCGGGCCCGGCGCCCGGGGCGCTGTCCTGGGCGGTGGCGTCGAGGGCGAAGCACAGGGCCATTGCGGCGAGGGCGAGGCCGGCTCGGTGCCAGGGCCGCGGCGCTGCGGTGGGGGTGGGCGTCATCATGGTTCTTCCAGGGTAAAGCGTATGCGTATCTGCATGCGGGCGGCGACGGCCTGGCCCTGGCGCTGGCCGGGGGTGAAGGTCCAGCGCCGGACCGCGGTGATGGCGGCATCGTCGAAGACATGAGGCGGTTCGGCCTGCAGGCACTCCACGTCGACGACGCGGCCGTCGGCGGTGACGGTGAAGCGGAGGTCGACGTGGCCCTCGAGGCGCTGAGCGCGGGCGCGGTAGGGGTAGACCGGTCGGGTCTGGACGACGACCTCGGGGGCGCGGTCGAGGTCCTTGACTTCAGCGGGCTCGGCCGTCTCGGCGGTCGTGGCGGCCGGTGGCGGCGCGGGGGGTGCGGGCGGGGCCGGGGCAATCTCGGTCGGCAGGGCCGCTGCGGCGAATGGCGTCGGGTCGAAATCGAGGGCGACATCGCCGCGGGTCGGGGTGAGGTTGAAATCGAGTCGGAGGGGCAGCCGGAGGCGCTCGCTTGGCGCGGGTGGTGCCGGGGCCGGTGGCGCTATCGGTCGCGGCTGGAGAGGCGGCGGTGGCGGCGCGGGTGGCGGCGGTGGCGGCGGCGGGGTGACCGGCGGTGCCGGCGGGGGCTGCCAGGGGCTGAGCTCGATGGTGCGGAAGGTCAGGGTCGAGGGCTGAGGGCCGCGGCTCATGAGGTCGGCCAGGGGCACGAGGAGGGCCGTCAGCGCGGTCAGGACGAGCGCGCCGGTGCCGACCGCCAGGCGCCATGGCCAGGCGGGTGCAGGGCGTTCGTAGGTGCTGACTTCGCGGGACGGCTGCACGGTCGGCATGTCTCCGGATCAGGGGCGCTGGGCGGCCAGGCTGACTTTGCCGGCGCCGGCGAGTTTGCACTGGTCGATGACCTCGACGACGCGGCCGGTGGCGGCCTGCTCGTCGGCGATGACGATGACGGGCATGTCGCGGTTCTGGAGGAGCCGGGCCACGAGGCCGCGGACGCGGTTGATGCCGAGGGTCTGACCGCCGTAGACGACCTGGCCGTCGCGGCTGACGGCGATGAGGATGCTGGTCTTCTCGAGGGCCTCGGCGCTGGCGGCGCGCGGCTTGTCGACGTCGATGCCGGTCTCTTCGACGAAGACGGTGGTGACCATAAAGAAGATGAGGAGGAGGAAGACCATATCGATGAGGGGCGAGAGGTTGATCTCGGCGCTCTCCTCATTGCGGGTGCCGATACTGCCGAGGCGTCTCATGGGCGCACCTCCCCGGTTCTGGCGTCCGGCGGCTGGTCGTGGTGTTCGAGCACGAGGGCGAGGAGCCGTTCGCAGCGGTCCAAGCGGCTGCCGAGGTGCCGGTAGAGTCGGAAGAGGTGGGCCAGTCCGAAGGTCCCGGGCAGGGCTGCGAGGAGGCCGACCTCGGTGGTGAGGAGGGCCTCGCTGATGCCGCTGGCGACGAGGTGTGCGGTATCGCCGCTGCGGCTGGCGACGGCGTCGAAGGTGCCGATCATGCCGAAGACGGTGCCAAGGAGTCCGAGGAGGGGCGCGGCGACGATGAGGGCGCCGAGCCAGACCATGGCGTAGTGGTAGGGGTCGAGCTCCTGGAAGCGGCACTGGGCGCAGGCCTCGCGGAAGGAGAGGCCCCAGCGTCGGCGCACGAGGATATGGCGGGTGAGTCGGGGCACGGCTCCGGGGAGGGTCTCGAGCCAGGCGCAGACCGGCCGCGGGTCGGCCTGTCGGCGCAGGTGTTCATCGAGGCGGAGGTCCTCGGCGTCGCCGCCCTGGAGGGCCTGGTGCAGGCGCAGCCAGAGGGTGAGGTAGGAGCCCCAGATGAGCCAGGTGATGACGAACAGTGGCAGCATCAGGGAGCCGCCGGCAGCGAGGCTCTGCCAGAGGTCATGGAGGAGGGTATGCAGGCCGTTCATGCGGGCGGCTCCGGCGGCTGCGCGTGGAGGCCGTTGGCGAACATGACGGCGGCCTCCTGGACGAGGCTGACGGCCTGTCGGACGCGTCGGGCCAGGTAGGCATGGCTGAGGAGGGCCGGTATGGCGATGACGAGGCCGACCTCGGTGGTGATGAGGGCCTCGGAGATGCCCGAGGAGAGGAGGCGGGCGTCGCCGCTGCCGAAGACGGTGATGAGGCGGAAGGTATGGATCATGCCGGTGACGGTGCCGAGCA
>JAGVUW010000154.1 GCA_019136035.1 Verrucomicrobiota bacterium
CTACGTCGGCGTGCTCGGGCCGAGCCTGGAGACGCCGGCCGAGACCCGCCTGTACCGCCGCCTCGGCGCCGATGCCATCGGCATGTCGACGGTCCAGGAGGTCATCGTGGCGCGTCAGGCGGGGGTGCCCGTGCTCGGCCTCTCGGCGATCACCAACGTCAACGACCCGGAAGCCATGGCCCCGGCGACCATCGAGGCGATCGTGGCGGCGGCCGAGCGTGCCTCGGTCGACCTGTCGCGGCTCCTCGCGGCGGTGCGACGGGCCTGGCCCGCGACGGCGGTGTAGGGGCGCTCAGGGCTGCTGCTCGAGTTGGCGCAGCTCGTCGGGCCGGGCCAGGAAGTAGTCGGGGTTGTGCTCGCGCAGGTGCTCGGCGTCGTGCCAGCCCCAGGCCGCGGCGGCTCGGCTGACACGCGCCCGGCGGGCTTCGCGCAGGTCGCCGACCGTGTCGCCGACATAGACGAAGCTCTGGCGCGGATGCCGCCGACGGACCTGCCGGATCTTCTCGACCTTACTCGGGTGGTCGTTGGCGCCCAGGATGCACTGGAAACAGTCACGCAGCCCGACGCGCTCCAGGTAGGTCGATACCGTGTGGCTGTGGTTCGAGGTGATGATGTAGAGCACGCAGGTCTGCTGCAGAGCCCGTACCGCCTCGGCCACACCCGGAAACAGCGGCATGTCGTCGAGGTGCCCCTCGAGCTTGCGGCCGACTTCGGCCAGGATCTCGTTGAGGTCCTCGGGCGGCACCCGCAATGCTTCCAGCGACCGGCAGGCGTTGTCGTCGAAGAGCGCCCGGAAGTCGACCGGGTTGCGCACGCAGGTGTGGCCGAACTCGCGCAGGGTCCGCACCAGGGCCTGGTAGAAGACGTCGAACGAGTCGGCAATCACGCCGTCGAAATCAAACATGATGATACGCTGCTTCATGCCACGCTCCGTGGGGCCGACCGCCATCACTGCCTGCCGCCAGCCCGGCTCACCCAATGTGGCGACCCAAGAGGCCCTGTCAAGCACCCGCCCGGCGCATGCCCGGCCGTTCTAACCCGGATCATTCCTGGCGCGGGCTGTGCCCGCAACCCAAAGGGTCGAGGGTCGGGTGTCGGGGGGATGAGTTCGGAGTTCAGAGTTCGGAGTTCGGAGTGCCGTCGTCCTGTCGTGCTTCCTGGCTCCCTCCGGCGCTGGACGTTGGACGTTCGGCGTTTGGAGTTTGGCCTCGGGCGTCGGGCGTTCTCTTTGCCGGGAGTCGGGCCTCGGGCCTCGGGCGTCCGGGGGCGGAGACTTGCCAGGAAAGCGAGGTCATGGCAGATAGTAGTACGACGCGCCCGCGCTTCGCGGATAATCCGGGCTAGATTGGGGCCGTCCGTCGCCCGCCGTCACGGCCTCCGGCGGTGCCCGAGTGTCTGTATTCGCCACGACCTGGAGACTGCATGGTGAGCAGAGCTGTCTGTCTGGACCCCGTCGCCGGTGCCTCGGGGGATATGATCCTCGCGGCCCTGATCGACCTCGGCGCCGACCCCGGCGAAATCGTCCGGGCGCTGCGCGCCGCCGGCCTCGGCGAGGTCGATATTCGCTTCGAACGCCGCGCCTGCCGCCAGCAGATTGTCTGCGGCTATGTCGAGGTCCTCGACGGCGGCGCCGTAGCCGACGGCGGCCCGGGCGTGGCCGCTCACGCCCACCCGCACCCGCATGACCATGGCCATGGTCACGACCACCCGCATCCACACGAGCCTGGTCACGACCACGCCGATCACGGTCATGATCACCCGCACCCGCATGACCACGGGAATGGCCACGACCACGCGCACGAGCCTGGTCACGACCATCCCCATGAACCCACGCCGGGCGCCGCCGCGGCGGCCTCGGCCCCGGCGCACCACCACCACCGCGGCCTCAGCGAGATCCTGGCCCTGATCGAGCGCGTGCCGGCCCCGGCGCGGGCCCGCGAACGCGCCGCGCGCATCTTCCGCCGTCTGGGCGAGGCCGAGGCGGCGGTGCATGGCGTCGCGGTCGAGGCGGTGCACTTCCACGAGGTCGGCGCGGTCGACTCGATCGCCGACATCGTCGGCATCTGCCTGGCCCTCGAGCAGCTCGGCGTCGAGCGCGTCTTCTCGGCGCCGCTGAAGGTCGGCCAGGGCACCATCCGCTGTGCCCATGGCGTCCTGCCGAACCCGGCACCCGCCACGGCACGGCTCCTCGAGGGCTGCGACGTGGTCTGCCTGCCGCTGGCCATGGAGCTGACCACGCCGACCGGCGCGGCCGTCATCAGCGCCCTCAGCGAAGGTGGGACAGCCTGCCGATGCGTGTCCTGCGCACCGGCTCCGGGCATGGCCGCCGCGAACTCGAGGCACTGCCGAACATCCTGCGCGCCTTCCTCGTCGACCTCGCCCCGCGCCCGGCCGGCCGCGATGCGGTCACCGTCATCGAGTGCGACATCGACGACCAGACTCCCGAGGTCACCGGGGCGCTCCTGGAGGACCTCCTGGCGGCAGGCGCGCTGGACGTCTCGATCAGTCCGGTGCAGATGAAGAAGAACCGTCCCGGCAGCCGCCTGACCGTGCTCGCGCCGCCGGCGGAGGCGTCCCGTCTGGGCGCCTTCGTTCTGGGGCACTCCTCGACGATCGGGGTGCGCACCTGGCCGGCCGAACGGATGGTCCTGAAACGTGCCGCGGCATCGGTGGAGACCCCCTGGGGCGCGGTCGCGTGCAAGCGCATCGAGCGCCCCGACGGCGTCGAGCTGACCCCGGAATTCGAGTCGGCCCGGCGCCTGGCGGCGGACCGCGGCGTGGCGCTGCGGCACGTCCTCGACGCCGCGAGGCGCTGGGAGCCCAAGGCGCCATCGGGGCCGCAATGACGCGGCCTTCCGGCTCGGGACACGGACTGACCAGGACGAGTACGGACCGGCACGGACGGAGTCGGCGGGCACGGAGTTTGGCGTCGGGCCTCGGGGGTCGGGGGTCGGGCGTCCGCCCTCCCGAGGGCCCGCGGCCGGTGACGTGCCAGGAAAGCCGCGTCGTGACGGATCGTCGTGTGGAAAGGACAGGCCATGCTGTACCGCTCGCTCCTCGCGGATGCCCGTGCCATCTCGTCGGCGTCGCTGGCCGCGCCGCTGAGCCCGGCCGACTGGTCCGCCTCGCTGCCGACGCGCCGCCGGCAGTGGCGGCAGATGCTCGGCCTGGAGCCGCTGCCTGAGCGCACGCCGCTGCAGGCGACCGTCACCGGCGTCCTGGACCGCGGCGACTACGTCGTCGAGAAGATCCACTTCCAGTCCTTCACCGGCGCCTACGTGGCGGGCAACCTCTACCGCCCGGCCGCGATCCGCGGGCGGCTGCCGGCGGTGCTCTACCTCTGCGGTCATACCAAGGGCAAGGTCAACGCGCCCTACCAGGCCAACCCGCGCTGGTTCGGCCAGCATGGCTATGTCGCCCTGGTCCTGGATCCGATCCAGCTTGGCGAGTGTCAGGGCTACCACGCCGGGACGATCTTCAAGCAGTGGTACCACTGGTACAGCCTGGGCTACACCCCGGCCGGGGTCGAGATCTGGAACGCCATGCGGGCCCTCGACTACCTCGAGAGCCGTGACGATGTCGACGGCG
>JAGVUW010000839.1 GCA_019136035.1 Verrucomicrobiota bacterium
CGGCGCCGGCGAGGTCGCCCGTGGCGGCGGTCGCCGCGGCGGCGCGGGTGGCGGCATCGAGGCGCTGGCGGACGTCCTCCGGGAGGCGTCGCCAGAGGGCCTCGCCGGCGCGCGCCTTCTCATCGGTGAGGCGGTTGCGTGCGGCCTGGAGGCGGCGTGCGGCGGCGGCCTGTTCGGCGGCGAGGGCGAAGGCCTTCGCGGCCTGGTTGAAGGCGGTCTCAGCGGGTGTGAACTCGAGGGCCTTCGCGGCCGCGAGGCCCTGGTTCCAGGCGGTCTCGGCGGCCTGCCAGGCCTCGGGGGCGTCCTTCTCGGCGGCCGCCTGCTGGGCGGCCTCGCGGGCGCTCTCGGCGTTGGCGCGGGCGCGGGTGGCGCCGCCCTGGCCCTGGGCGGTCGTGAGGAGGCTCTCGGCGGCGTCCTTGAGGCGGCTGTAGGCCTCGGCGGCCTCGGGGAAGCGCAGGCTGGCGAGGTGACCGGCGGACTCCTGCCGGAGGGCCTTGAGGGCCTCCAGGCGTTCGGCGAGGGCCTCGGTGTCGCGGCGTTCGGCGACCTGGGCGAAGGCGCTTTCGGCGGCGGGCTTGACCGCCTCCACGAGAGCCAGGTCGCGGCGGGTCTGGAGGTTGGCCAGGCGCTGGCGGACCTGGAGGTCGGCGGGGACGGCCTCGGCCCAGGCGGCGAGGGCGGCAACGGCGCCATCGAGGTCCTGGCGGGCCAGGCAGTCGTCGGCCTGGCGGCGCCAGGCATCGATGCGGGGGTCGTCGGCGGCCGCGCCGCTGGCTGGCGGGGCGGTCGTCGCGGTGCTCGGCCCGGCTGAGTCGGGGGCGCGGCTGGCGCGGTAGCGTGCCAGGAGGACCAGGCTGGTGACGAGGGCGGCGGCCAGGACGACGACCGCGGCGGCGGCGAGGGCGCGTGTTGGCCGTCCGGCGGCCGGGTGGGCCAGGGCCTGGGCGAGGTCGTCGATGGTCGCGAAGCCGTCCGCGGCGCCGGCGGTCAGGCAGGCCTTGACGAGGCGGTCCCAGCGCCGGTTCAGGCCGGGTGCGCAGGGCGTCCTGGCCGGCTCGGGCAGGGCGCCGGTGAGGAGCCGCGCGATGAGGCGGCCCGTGGCCCGGAGGTCATCGCGGGGCTGGGCGGCACCGGTCAGGCGGAAGTCGACGAGGCGGGGCTGGCGCTGGGCGGTCAGGTAGACGGTCTCGAGGCTGATGTGGCCATGCGGGAGGCCGTCGCCGCGGAAGCGGTGGGCATAGGCGAGGGCCTGGCAGAGTGCCTCGACCAGGATGGCGACGCGTTCCTCGGGGAGGCGCTGACCGGACTCGGCGAGGGCGGCGGCGAGGGTCATCGGTTCACCGCGGGGTCCGTCGGGCAGGTCGGTGGCGGTGAAGGCGAGGTCGCGGTCATGCTGGAGCGGCGTCGAGCGTGCCAGGCCGGGGTGCTGCATGGCGGCGGCGCGTTCGCAGCGTGCCTCCAGGGCTTCGCGGTCGGCGGCCGTGGCGGTGGCCGAGGGCGCGAAGACCCTCAGCAGGACGGCATTCATGCGGGTCGAGTGCTTGCCGAGGTAGAGCTCGCCGTCGGCATCGACGGCCAGGCCGCGGACGACGCGGCAACTGCCTAGGAAGGCCCCCTCGGCGAGCCGGTATGACAGCGGAGCGTCTAAGGGCATAGGCCGATTCTCGTGCGTTGCGTGCCGGCGCGTTACCGGAACACCATCACTCTCGCGGCGGGGCTTGTCAAGGGCGGCCGTGGTGGCAGTCCGGGGTTATGGCTGGTGCAGGAGTCCAGCGGAGCGGACGCGTCCCTCCTCGAGGACGAGGGCATGGGTCAGGCAGCGCGGGACTTCGTCGTGGTGGTGCGAGACATAGAGCACCTGGGCGCCGTCCTGAGCGGCGGCGTCGACCCAGTGGTGGAGGCGCCGGCGCTGGTCTGGATCGAGGCCCTGGCAGGGCTCATCGAGGAGGAGCAGCCGCGGGGACTTGATGAGGGCCCGGCCGAGCAGGGCGAGTCGCTGGGCGCCCTCGGGGATGTCCCCGAGGGGCTCGTCGGCGAGGGTGTCGAGTTCGAGGCGGCGGAGCATGGCATTGACGGCGTCCGTTTCGGCCGGTGTCGGCAGGCGGAAGCAGCCGATGGAGGCGTCGAAGCCTGAGAGCACGACCTCGCGGCAGGGCGTGTCCAGCGGGTAGTTGAGGAGGAGTTCGGGCGAGACCAGGCCGATGGGGCGGCGCCAGCGGGCCAGGGGGAGGCCGTCGGTGGTCTGGTGGCCGAGGACGGTGATATCCTGAGCGTAGGCCTGTGGCGTGTCGCGGCAGAGCAGTGCGAGGAGGGTGGTCTTGCCAGAGCCATTGGGTCCGGCGATGAGCCAGTGCTCGTCGGGGCCGACCTGCCAGTCGACGTGGTCGAGGATGGTTGTGGCGCCATAGCGTACCGTGACGCCGCGCAGGCAGAGGGTCGGCGTGGCGGTCGGGCGGTTGGTGTGGCGCGTCACGTTGGCAGCACTCGCCGGCGGCGCCGTGACGTCGGCCGTTGTCGGGCTGTGTTCAGGCGCCGTCGCGCCGGGGTGTTGCGGTGGTGCCACGGCGGTGCGTTGGGGACCGATGTGCCAGCCGCCGTGGCCATCCAGGCGCAGCGTTCGGCAGGTGAGGCCGTCGGCGTCCTCGGGCCGGGGCGTGATCAGCAGCGCCATCAGGCCGCTGTCGGCGACCAGCGTCGCGACGACCTCGCGCAGGCGCTGCCGGAAGGCGCTGTCGAGGCCATCGAAGGGATCATCCAGGAGCAGCGCCTGCGGGGCGCGGGCGAGGGCCTGTGCGAGGAGGAGCCGTCGGCGTTCGCCGCTGGAGAGCTGGGGCAGGGTGCGCGCGAGGAGGGGCTCCAGGCGCATGGCGGCGATGGCGGCGGCGCGGCGTGCGGCGAAGTCGGGCGGGACATCCGTGGGTCCGAGAATCTGGAAGGGCGATACCGCGAACAGCGCTGCGGGCTCGAGGGCATCGGCGACGCGCGGTGCGGTATCGTTGGCGAGGCTGTTCCAGCGCGCCTGATAGAAGCACTCCGGCCCCAGGCTGCGGCGCTGGTTGTCGGTACCGGCGTAGACGATGGCGCGCCGTGGCAGGGTGGCGTCGTCGGGGAAGGGCGACGAGCGCGAGCCGTCGGGGCTGCGGTAGGACAGCGTGCCGCGTCCGGGCCGGAGGCGGCCGCAGAGGACCTGCGCCAGGAGGGTCTTGCCCGAGCCCGATGGCCCAGTCAGGAGCCAGCTCTCGCCGGCGGCGAGGCGCCAGTCGAGGTGGCGGACCAGCGCTCGACCGGCGACCTCGACAGCGACGTCGTGGAGGACGATGCGGGCAGGCGGGGACACGGTCAGGATCCGCGCGGGGCCGACCGGGCCGGGTCGCGGCGCGGCGGTGCGGCCAGGGCGGTCCCGGTCAGCGGCTCGAGGTCTCTGAAGCGGCTGAGCCAGAGGGGCAGGCCCTCGGCGATGGGGGTCTGTTTCTCGATTTCGTATTCGAGGGCGTAGTCGCCGGTGTAGCCATCGGCCTCTAGGGCGCCGACGACCCAGGCGTAGTCGATGACGCCCTCGCCGAGCATGGTGCGTTCGTAGGCGCCGTCGCGGATGTGGGCGTCTTTGACGTGGACATGGACGATCCAGCCGCGGAAGGCGGCGTAGGCGGCGCGGCAGTCGACGCCGCACTGCATGAGGTTCGCGGGTTCGAAGAGGATGCCGAAGTGGGGCGAGTCGACGGCGCGGACCAGGCGCATGACCGCGGCGGGGTTGCCGGCGATGCTGCCCATGTGGTTCTCCATGCCGAGGTAGACGCCCTGGCTGGCGGCGTAGGCGGCGGCGCGGCGGAAGAAGGGCACCAGGCTGGGGACGATGGCGGGGTCCTCGCCGCGGCCTGGGCAGACGCGTATGGATCGTGCGCCGAGGGCCTTGGCGTTATCGATGGCGCGGGTCATCTCGAGCCACTCGGCGTCCTCGCCGTCCTCGAGGAGGCGTCGGCCGGCGTAGGTGCCGAGGTTGGCGATGCGGAGGCTGTAGGCGGTGGCCTTGCTGGCCAGGCTGGCGATGTTGCACTCGGCGGGGTCATTCGAGTAGTTGGGCGGGCCGCCCCAGAGGTCGGCCTTCTGGAAGCCGATGCCGACCAGGAGGCGGAAGGTCTCGTCGAGGTCGTGGTCGCGCACCGGGTAGGTGCAGCATGAGATGCGGTCGAGGTCCATGGCGGCTCTCCTGCCTGGCTGGCCGCGGCGCGTCGTCGGGGGGTATCCGCGCCGATCCCGGGGTGGTGGGGTTTTGCGCGGCGCTCGTCCCGGCCGTTCGCGGGCCTTGGCAGCCCCTCACCATGACGCGTGGAGCGCCGTCGTCAAGTGGGCGGCAGGCGCCGGCCTGCTCCTGCTCCGGGGGGGCGCGGCGGTGGGGCCTCGTGTGGCGGGGGGTCTGGACGGCGCCGCTTCGGTGTGCTACTGTCTTAGTTTTTTGTGTACCTCTCCAGCCCTTGTCGGGGGCTGGGCGGTCCGCGGCGATGTGGTGAGGTGGCGAGTGCATTCGGGCCGGGCGCAGGGGGTCGCGGACGGCGGTGCGCACGGCGAGGACTCAGGGAAGCGGGTGTGGGAAGCAAACTGCGAGGTGCGAGTATGCTGCACGAGCCGGCCCCGAAGACACCGGGGCAAGACAAGGCGCTGGGCTTCAAGTCCAGGCTGGGGATGAGGCTGTTCTGCGTCTACACGGTGGTCTATGCCGGCTTTGTGGCCGTGAGCATCCTGAGTCCGGAGGCCCTGGAGAGGCGGGGCATTCTGGGGTTGAACCTGGCGGTGACGTACGGCTTCGGCCTGATTGTTCTGGCGATTCTTCTGGGGCTGGTCTACAACCACCTGTGCACGCGGATGGAGGATCGGCTGAACGGTCCGGCGGCGTCGGCGAAGGCTGGAGGGAAGGCCTCATGATTTACCATCCTTCTCCGATCGCCATCGCGATTTTCGTGGCTTTTGTCACCTTTGTTGTCGGCCTGTCTTTCTGGCTGGCGCGGCGCACCACCTCAGCGCACAGCTACTACGCGGCCGGCGGCACGATCCACTGGAGTGTCAACGGCATCGCGTTTGCCGGCGACTACCTCTCCGCGGCGTCATTTCTCGGGATCTGCGGCATGATCGCGACGGCCGGCTACGACGGCTTCCTGTACTCGATCGGCTACCTGGCGGGGTGGATCGTGGCCTTGTTCGTCGTGGCCGAGCCCATGAAGCGTCTGGGCCGCTACACCTTTACGGACGCCCTGAATGCGAACTACCACTCGCGGGGCATTCAGTTGGCGACGGCGGTGAGCACCCTGGTGGTGTCGATCTGCTACCTGATCCCGCAGATGGTGGGCGCCGGTGCGCTGGTCAAGCCGCTGCTGGGCATGCCGCATTACATGGGCGTGATCATGGTTGGCGCGATTGTGATTCTGATCGTGGCCACCGCCGGCATGACCTCGACGACCTATGTGCAGTTTCTGAAGGGCGGTCTGCTGATTATCTTCTCGAGCATTCTGACCTTCATGGTGGTCCAGCGTGGGCTGAACGTCAAGCCGACGGCCGACTATCACGAGTTCCTCACGTTGCCGGCCACGGTTGCCGAGGGCCGCGTGGCTGCGGTTGGCGCCGAGGGCTGGGCGGTAGGCAGCCAGGTCGCGGTGGGCGACCAGCATTTTGTGCGCCTGGTTCGGGATGGCGTCAGCACCTGGTGGATGCTCCAGGCCTCGGCCGAGGGCGGTGCGGTGCTGAAGGAGACCCCGTCGATCACGCGCGCCGCCAGCGGCGGTGTGCTGTACAACGGCGAGGCGCAGGAGGCGCGGCGGTTCTACCCGGTCGGCCATCCCTCGCGCATCGTCGTCGACGGCAAGGAGGTCACGCAGACCGGCCCGGTGGGTGCCTTCCGCTTCCTGTCGCTGGTGGAGCAGTCCACGGTGGTACGCTTCAACCCCAAGGTGATTCGCGACGGCGACGACCGCGTCGAGCTGTACGTCCCGACGCCGACGGCCGGCCGGCGGGTCATGCGGCCGGGCCTGAAGTTCAAGATTGACAGGGGCGCCACGCTCTGGGACAGGCTGAACTTCATCTCGCTGATGCTGGCCCTGTTCTTCGGCACCGCGGCGCTGCCGCACATCCTGATCCGGTACTACACGGTCCCGAGCGCGAAGTGTGCCCGCAAGTCGACCATTGTCGCGATTGCCGCGATCGGTTTCTTCTACATTCTGACGCTGTACATGGGCCTTGGCGCGATGTTCGGCGGGGTGCTGGATGTGGAGAGCAACAACATGTCGGCGCCGCTCCTGGCGCGGTCGTTCGGGGTGTCGCTCTTTGCGGTCATCTCGGCGATTGCCTTTGCCACGATTCTGGGGACGGTGAGCGGTCTGATTGTGGCGGCTTCCGGGGCGGTAGCGCACGACCTGATCGACAACTACCTGGGGATTCAACTGACCGACCAGGGCAAGGTCCGTGCCGGTAAGATCTCGGCGGTCGTGGTGGGGGCGATCGCGATTGTCCTGGGCATTCTGATGAAGGGCATGAACGTCTCCTTCCTGGTCGGTCTGGCTTTTGCGGTGGCCGCCTCGGCGAATCTTCCGGCCATTCTGATGCTGCTGTTCTGGAAGGGCACCACCGCCAAGGGCATCACGGCCTCGGTGATTGTGGGGATGCTGTCCTCTCTGGGCATCATCCTGCTTTCGCCCTCGATGTGGAGCCAGTATGGTCTTGACGCCGCCAAGGCGCCGATTCCGCTGGACAACCCGGGCATCGTGTCGATTCCGCTGAGTTTTCTGGTTCTGGTGGTCGTCTCGATGCTGACGCGGAAGGCCTCGCCGGCGGCGGTGCCGGCCGCCGCCTGAGCGCGCTTCGGCAGCCGTTCCGGCCGTGTCCCGTCGCTGGGCACGGCCGGGCCGGTTCCGCTGTCCGGCCGCCGTCGCATCGTGAGGGTGGCGCCTTCGCAGGGGGTGTGTCGTGGCCACGCGATTCGTCCTTCGCATCGTGCTGCCGGCCGTGCTGGCCGTCGTGCTTTTCGTCGTCACGACTTACGCCATCCTGATACCCGCGACCGAACGCAGCATCATGGACCGCAAGCGCGAGATGATCCGTGAGCTGACCACCTCGGCCTGGAACATCCTGGCCAGCTTCGAGCAGGAGGTCCAGGAAGGCCTTCTGACCCGTGACGAAGCCCAGTCGGAGGCCATCCGGCAGTTCCGCAACCTGCACTACGGTCCGGAACTGAAGGACTACTTCTGGATTAACGACCTCGAACCGCGCATGGTGATCCATCCCTACCGCCACGACCTGCAGGGCCGCAATCTGGCCGACATCACCGACCCGACCGGCAAGCATGTCTTTGTGGACTTCGTGGAGCTGGTCCGGTCTGAAGGCGAGGGCTTTGTGGAGTACCGCTGGCAATGGATGGGCGATCCGGCGCGGGTGGTTCCGAAGCTGTCGTACGTGAAGCTGTTCGAGCCCTGGGGCTGGGTGATCGGCACGGGGATCTACCTGGAGGACGTCCGTCACGACGTGCAGCGGGTGACGCGGCGGCTGTTTGCGACCTCGACGGCGATTCTGGCGCTGATCGGCGTGCTCATCGCCGTGATTCTTCAGCAGGGCTTTCGGACCGAGCGTTCGCGTCTGGCGGCGGAGGAGGCCCTGCGGCGTTCGGAGGAGCGCTACCGCAGCGTGGTCGAGTCGGCGGGCGAGAGCATCATCATGGCCATCGGGGGCGACCGCCTGTTTGCGAACGCCAGTGCGCTGCAGCTTCTGGGGTACAGCGCCGATGAGTTTGCCGGGAAGGACCTCTCGGGGGTGATTCGTCTGACCGACGCCGAGCGTCAGGCGGGCTATGCCTGGCACGAGGCTGTTCTTGACGGCCGTCCGGCGCCGAGTCGGCACGAGTCCGAGGTCATCGGTCGTGACGGCCGGGGCATTCCGGTGATGCTCTCGTATTCGCCGATCCGCATCGGCGACCGCGTTGGTGTGGTGGTTGTGGCGAGCGACCTGACCGAGCGGAAGCGTGCCGAGGAGGCGAGTGACCGCGACCAGGCACGACTGCGCGAGCGCATGGACGATCTGAGCGCCCGGCAGTCGCACGACGAGGTGGCCCTGCGGGCTCTGCGCACGGCCGTGCTGCTCATGCAGCCGGCCGAGGGCGACCCGTGGACGCCGCATGAGTTCCTGGTCGGCCTGCGGGCGGCGCGTGACCCCCAGGAGCTGGCCCGCCTCAACCGCCAACTGCCGTCACTCGCCTGCGCCCTGGTGGAGACCGGGGTCCGCCCGGAGGCCGTCAACCGCTTCATCACCGCCAACACCGACGCGGTGCTGGAGACGCTCCTGCCCTTCGCTCTGGCCGAACTGGGGCCGGCGCCGGTGCCGTTTGCCTTCATGATCATGGGGAGCGAAGGCCGCCGTGAGCAGACCCTGTGTACCGACCAGGACAACGCGCTGGTCTATGCCGACCCGGCTCCGGGGGCGGCGGCGGCGGCGGCGGCGTACTTCCTGCGGCTGGGGGAGCGCATGTGCACCTGGCTGAACGACGCCGGCTACGCCTTCTGCGCGGGGAATGTCATGGCGAAGAACCCGTCCTACTGCCAGCCGCTCTCGGCCTGGAAGCATCGTCTGGCGGCGTGGATTCACGCGGTGGAGGCGAAGGACCTTCTGCAGGCCAAGATTGTCTTCGACTTCCGCTGCGGCGGCGGCACGCGGGCGTTGCTCGACGACCTGCGCGGGGCGTTGCAGGAGGAACTCAACGGCAACCCGCGTTTCTTCGCCCAGCTCGCCCTGGACGTGCTGCGCTTCCAGCCGCCCGTGGGGCTCTTTGGCGCCATTGCGGTGCAGGAGGTGGATGGCAATCGCAAGGCCTTCGACATCAAGAGCGCCATGACCCCGATCGTCGACTTCGCCCGCATCTACGCCCTGCGCCACGGCATTGCGGCGACGAACACCCTGGAGCGTCTGAGCGCCCTGCTGGGCACCGGCGAGCTAAGTCGCGAGCGGCATATGGAGCTTGTGCAGGTCTACACCGCCCTGATGGAGATCCGCCTCGAGAATCAGCTCAGCGCCATCGCCGAGCACCGGGTGCCCGACAACTTCGTCGACCCCAGCCGGCTCACGCATCTGCAACGCCGCATCCTGCGCGAGAGTTTCGCGCAGATCCGCAATTTCCAGAGTCGCCTGGGGTATGACTTCACCGGCCTGCCCGGAGGTCTGCGCTGACTCATGCTGCTGATCCTCAGTGATGTGCATGGACGGTTCGAGGTGGTCAACGAGCAGATTGCCGACGCCGAAGACCGGGTCGGCTCGGCGCTGGCGGGTGTGGTCGTGCTGGGCGACTTCGGCCTGATCGAGCCGCATCTGCGGCGCTTCTTCCGGAAGCGCTCTGAGCGCTTTGCCCGGCCGCTGGCGTTCGTCGACGGCAATCACGAGGACTTCGACCACTTCGAGGCCCTGGTCGATGGCTACGCCGATGTGTTCACGCACTGGCCCCGCGGCTCGGTGCAGGACCTGGATGGTCACCGCTTCCTCTGCCTGGGCGGGGCAGCGTATATGGATGCCTTCATGACCCCCGAGCGCGCCGTGGTGCGGGTGCGTGACATCGAGCGCTGCCTTTCGCATCCGGCCGGCGCCGTCAGCGCGGTGCTGTCACACGACTGCCCCGCTGGCATTGGTGTGGAGAACACGCCGGGCTTCGAGCACTACGGGCCACCCGGGTTCCCCGGCGGGGACCGCCTGGTTGAGCACTTCCACCCGGGGCTCTGGCTGTTCGGGCACCACCACCGCTGGTTCGAGACCGCCCTGGGCGGGACCCGCTACGTGGGCCTGCCGCAGAGCTGGGATGGGTATGTCCTGCTCGACCGCGACGGCACGCTCTCCCGGGTCCAGAACTGCCTTCGTGTCACGACCCCATCCACCCAGGGCCTCCTCGGCCGGCTCTTCGGCAGGGGCTGAAGGTCGCGCTGGGACCTTGCGCGGCGCGCGTCCGCCTGGGGGGATCCGCAGGGCCTTCCCGGATCAACGAGTGGGGCACCCGGGCACGCCAAGGCGGAGGCCGTCGTAGGCCAGGCGGACGCCCGGGGGCAGGGCGGCCTCGACCGTAGCGTGGTCGACGTCGTGGGTGAGGTGGGTGAGGAGGGTGATCTGGGGGCGGAGCCGGGTGGCGACCTCGATGGCCTGGTCGATGCAGAAGTGCGTCGAGTGCGGCTGTGGGCGCAGGCCGTCGATGACGAGGGTATGGAGGCCTTGGAGGAGGGTCCAGGAGGTCTCGGGGATGGCGCTGCAGTCGGTCAGGTAGGCGAGGCGGCCGATGCGGAAGCCGAGGACTGGCAGGCGGCCGTGCAGGAGGGGCACGGGCTGGACGTCGACCCCGCCGATGGCGGTCGGGCCGTCGAGGACGTGGAGTTCCAGGCGCGGGATGCTCCAGCGCAGGGCGAAGGCCGGATCGGCGAACATGTAGGCATAGCGGTCGCGGATCAGGCCGATGGTGGCCTCGTCGCCGTAGCATCGCAGGGGCTGGCGCTGTCGGAGGGTGAAGGCGCGCAGGTCGTCGATGCCGTGCAGGTGGTCGGCGTGTCCGTGGGTATAGAGGACGGCGTCGACGCGGTCGACGCCGTGCCGCAGGGCCTGGGTGCGCAGGTCGGTGCTGCTGTCGATGAGGAGGGCCGTGCTGCCGGCGGTGACGAGCACCGAGCAGCGCGTGCGCTGATTGCGCGGGTCGTCGGACCGGCAGACTGGGCACTGGCAGCCGATCATGGGCACGCCGTAGGACGTGCCGGTGCCGAGGCAGAGCAGGTCAAGTGCGTCAGCGGCTGTCATCGTTGCCGGTGGGTCTCTGCGCGTCCGGGTGGCGCGTGTCCCCCGCGCCGGCGGCCATGCGGCCGGCGGCCGGCGCGGGGGTGGGCGTCGCGGGGCGGCCTACTGGATCTTCGCGTGGTAGTTCTGCAGCGAGTTCACGCCGGACTTGCCGAACTTGCTGCAGTCGGCGATGCCCTTGACGGCGGCGCGGGCGGCCGCCAGGGTGGTGATGTAGGGCAGGCGGTGGCGGATGGCGGCCTTGCGGATGTACGAGTCATCATGCAGGCTGCGCTTGCCGGCCGGGGTGTTGATGACGAGCTGGATGGCCTTGTTGGTGATCGCATCCAGGATATTCGGGCGGCCCTCGCTGAGCTTGTTGATGCGTTCGCAGGCGACGCCGTTCTTCTGGAAGAACTCGTAGGTATGCTCGGTGGCCAGGACCTTGAAGCCGAGGGCCACCAGGCCGCGGCCGACCTCGAGAGCGACGGCGTTCTTGTCGACCAGGCTGACCAGGACGCTGCCGCTGAGGGGCAGGTTGGTCTGGGCGCC
>JAGVUW010000770.1 GCA_019136035.1 Verrucomicrobiota bacterium
AGCCGCGGCGCCTGCGCCGCCGCGAGCGGCGGCGGACAGAAGACCACCGTCAGCGGCCCCGACAGGCGCCGCCAGGCCGCGGACCAGGCCGCCCAGGATGACTCCGGGAGGCCCTCGCCGGCACCCCAGGGGACGTGCAGACGCAGCACCGCCAGATGCGCCGAGCAGTCGCGCAGGAGCGCCTCCGGGCGGACGTCGTCCGGGAGGTCGCTCAGGACCACATCCAGGGCCAGCCGGCAGCGCTCATCGGCGAGGTCGTGGAGGAGATTGGCGGCCCACTCCCACTCGTGGCTGTCGGCGAACGGCCGCGGCCAGCGCACGCGCACCGCGACGCGCACGCCGAGGGGCTCCAGGCCATGGATGAGGAGCCGCAGGAAGTGCAGTCGGCGCTGCAGGCCGACGGCGTAGCCCTCGGCCGCGAGGCGGTCGAGGCCGACGTCGACGCTGGTCCAGCGCACGCTGCCCTGGAGGCGCGCGCGCAGGCCGCCGAGGAGGGCCTGGAGGCGTGCCGGGTCGTCGGCCAGGCCGGCCTCGCTGGCGTAGCGGCCGAGCGCCGCCGGCACGGCGTCGGCGACATGCGCCAGGCCCAGGCGGAGGTGGGCCAGGAGGGGCAGCAGCGCCTGTGCCTCGCCGGCGATGACGTCGCCAGGGAGTTCCAAGGCGCGCAGGGAGCGCGTGTCGGCGACGCACCAGAGCCAGTCGCGCCACTCGGCAGCACCCACGCGCAGGGCGACCTCAGGCATGGCCGCGGTCTCCCCAGAGGCGCCCGAGGAGTGCCGGCACCGCGGTCTCGACGCGCAGGATCCACGGCCCGACGCTCAGCGGCGCCAGGCCATGGCCCGCCAGGGCCGCCTCTTCCTCGTCGGTAAAGCCGCCCTCGGGGCCGATCCACAGCCCCACATCACCGCCGACGGCCGCCGGCGCCACCACCGGCGCGCCCGCCCGCGGCACGGCGCCGAAGACGCCCGGCTCGGCGGCGTCGCGCAGTGCCGCAGCGAGGTCGCGGGGCGGGTCGATTCGCGGGCGGAAGGGATTGCCGGACTGCTTCATGGCGGCCTCGGCATCCTGGAGCCAGCCGGCGGCCGCGGCGGCGTCCGGCCGCGAGACGCTGTATCGGCACAGGATCGGCGTCAGCCGACGGACCCCGAGCTCGGTGGCGATGCGCACGGCATCGCCCATGAGGCGGGCCCGCGGCGGCGCCAGGTAAAGGCGCACGCGCAGGGCCGGCGCCGGGACGGCCTGGCGCGCGGTCACACGGCAGGCCATGCCCTCGAAACGCCGGCCGGCACCCGCCGCCGTCAGGACCGCCTCGGCACGCGTCCCGGCGCCGTCGAGGAGGTCGATGCGGTCACCGGGGCCAAGACGCAGGACCTTGCCGGCATGCAGGGCCTCGACCGGCGGCAGGATGCATTCGGCGCCCGCCTCGGGGATCTGCGCGACGATGAAGCGCCTTATCTGCATGACCCGCTCCTCAGGCCTGCTCGAGGTTCATGCGCCACGCCGGCTTGCGCCGGAAGCGCTCCTTGAAGCGGCTCTCGATGCGCCCGGTCTCCTCGAGGTGCATCATGCAGGCGCGGATGCACCCGGCGGCGCCCTCCAGCGCCCGCGAATAGCCGTAGAGGGGTTTCAGCTTGTGCTGCTGGGCGGTGCCAACGTCCTTCCCGAACTCGGTACGGTCCTCGGCGGTCACCGCAAAGGGATTGCTCGCCGGCGCGCCGCCGCAGAAGTAGGTCGAGCAGCGGTGCATGTCCAGGTCGCACCACTCGAGCTGCCGGCCGGCGACGGTGACCCGGACCATGCGGTCCGCCGGGAAGCACCCGCCGCTGCAGGCGCGGGCGCAGGCCTTGCAGCGGTCGCAGATGGACCCCGGCTCGACCAGGGGGTCGGGCTCAAGTTCGGCGTCGGTCAGCAGCACAGCCAGGCGCTGGCGCGGCCCGAACTCGCGGGTCAGGAAGATCTTCGAGTAGCCGATCTCGCCGAGGCCGGCCGCGAAGCAGGCGAGGCGGATCTGGATGAAGGCGTCCGGGGCCGGCTTGCCCGGCGAGGCCGGGCGACTGCGCGCCGGGTTGGCCCGGGCCGTCTCCTCGGGCGTGGTCCAGCCGGCGACGTTGATGTTATTCCAGGGGAAGTTGTTCGGGATCGGCAGGACGTCGTAGCCCTCGTCCTCGATCAGGCGCCCGACGCGGTGCAGGACATGGGGCTGGTAGATGTAGTTAATGGAGGAGTAGCCCATGGCGCTGTAGGCCGTGAAGAAGGTCCCC
>JAGVUW010000665.1 GCA_019136035.1 Verrucomicrobiota bacterium
CCTGACCCTCACCGCCCTGGCCCTGCAGCGCGGCCAGGACGACCTGCGCCTGTGCGGACCGGTGTTCTCCATGGGCGTGGTCCTCTTCGGCAACCTCGTCCTGGCCTTCCTGGCTCTGGTCGTCGCCGGGCGCCTCTGGGGCCTCGGCTTCGGGCTCCTGGCCCAGCGCCTGGCCGACCTGTGGTGGCTCGGCTGCGACCTCGCCGCCATGACCGCCGCGCTGGCCCGCCGCCTGACGGCGGCAGCGGCGCCGTAGGCCCACGGCGGCGCCCGTGGACCCACCCGGCGGCAGCGGCAGCAGGCCTTCAGACCGGTCGGACCGGTCGGACTGGTCAGACTCCCCGGGGCTCTGCACGCCGGCCGCCGGCGCGGCAGGCGTCGGCCGCCGCGATGCGGGCGGGCCTGCCGCGGCGGCAGGGCTGATCGAAGATCGCGTCAGTGCTCGCCTGGTCACCCTGAAGGGGTGCCAGATCGTAGCCGGGGGTCGCGCCAGAGCACGACCCCCCGGAAACGCGAACCCACGAACCACGCACCCTGAAGGGGTGCCAGAACCGGACTTTCAAACAGCCCTGCCGCGGCGTTACCGCCGCTTGCAGGCGGGCTGGCGGCGGTTAACGTACGGTGGTATGCTCACCCTCCTCGCGATCTATCTTGCGGTCGGCTGCGTCGCCGGCATCCTGGCCGGCCTGCTCGGCCTCGGCGGCGGCCTGGTCATCGTCCCCATGCTGGCCTTCTGCTTTCAACGCCAGGCGGACATCCCGCCGTCGGCGGTGATGCGCCTGGCCCTGGCCACCTCGATGGCCAGCATCATGTTCACGGCGGTCTCGAGTGCCTGGGCGCACCACCGCCGCGGCGCCGTCGACTGGACGGTCGTCGGCCGGATCGTCCCGGGGGTGCTCGCGGGGACCTTCCTGGGCACCACCGTGGCGGCGCGGCTCTCGAACGGCTTTCTGAAGGGCTTCTTCGTGGCCTTCCTTGTCTACGTCGCCACGCAGATGCTGGTCGGGCGCAAGCCGGCGGCCTCGCGGCAACTCCCGGGCTGGCCGGGGATGCTGGGCGTGGGGAGCGTCATCGGCGGCGTCTCCAGCCTGGTGGGCATCGGCGGCGGGACGCTCTCGGTGCCCTTCATGCTCTGGTGCAACCTGGCGGTGCACCGCGCCATCGGCACCTCGGCGGCCATCGGGCTGCCGATCGCGGTGGGCGGTACCATCGGCTACCTGGTCAACGGCCTGCATGTCCCCGGCCTGCCGCCCTACTCGGTCGGCTACATCTACCTGCCGGCCCTGGTCGGGATCGTCTGCGCCAGCGTGCTCATGGCGCCCCTGGGCGTCCGCCTGGCGCATCGGCTGCCCGTGGCGCAGCTCAAGCGCATCTTCGCCATGCTGCTCCTGGTGATGGCAGCGCGGATGCTCTGGGGGCTCCTGGCGAGCTGATGAGCCGTCACGGCCGGGCTGGCGGGACGCCTGCCGCGCCTGGCCGTATCACAGCCTGAGAGGAGGATACGGCGATGCCGCGATGGACCGCAGTCACGCGCTTCCTCGGCCTGCAGCGCTCGATGGTCGGGCTGCTTGGCATGGTCGTCCTCGTCGGCATGGGCGAGCACATGGCCGAGCAGTTCCTGCCGCTGTACCTGCTCTCGCTGGGGGGCGGCTTCATCTCGGTCGGCTTCCTCAACGGCATGGACAACCTCCTGGGAGCCCTGTACGCCTTCCCCGGCGGCTACCTCTCGGACCGCCTCGGGACCAAGCGCGCCCTGCTCGTCTTCAATCTGGTCTCGATGGCGGGCTTCCTGGTGGTGATCGTGGTGCCGTCCTGGCCGGCGGTGCTGGCCGCCGCGGCGCTGTTCCTCTCCTGGACCGCCATCTCGCTGCCGGCGACGATGGGCCTGGTCGCCCGGGTCCTGCCCAAGAACAAGCGCACCATGGGCGTCTCGGTGCACTCGCTGGTGCGCCGTCACTCGCTGGTGCGCCGTGTCCCGATGGCCCTGGGGCCGGTCGTGGGCGGCGCCTTCATCGGCGCCTGGGGGGTCGAGCGCGGCGTGCGCCTGGCCTTCGTGGCGGCCCTGGCGCTGGCGGTGGTGGCCGCCATCCTGCAGCAGGTCCTGATCGAGCCGGATCCGCCCCGGGACCCGGCCGCGGCCGCCCCCGAGCGCAACCCCCTGCGCCTGTGGAAGGACATGAACGGCGACCTGCGCCGCCTCCTCATCAGCGACATCCTGGTGCGCTTCTGCGAGCAGATCCCCTACGCCTTCGTCGTCATCTGGGCAGTCGGCACCAAGGACGCCCCCGGGCCGGTCAGCGCCATGCAGTTCGGTGTCCTGCGCACGATCGAGATGGCGACGGCGGTGCTGATCTACGTGCCGGTGGCCTGGCTGGCCGACCGCGGCCACAAGAAGCCGTTCGTGGTGGCGACCTTCCTGTTCTTCACCCTCTTCCCGCTGGTGCTCCTGGTGTCGCACTCCTTCTGGGCCCTGGCCGCCGCCTTCGTCCTGCGCGGCCTCAAGGAGTTCGGCGAGCCGACCCGCAAGGCCCTGATCATGGACCTCGCCCCCGAAAACCGCAAGGCCGGCATGTTCGGCCTCTACTACCTCATCCGCGACGTCGTCGTCTCGGTGGCGGCTTTCGCGGGGGCCTGGCTGTGGACCCTCTCGCCGACCGTGAACCTGGTGGCGGCGGCCGTCTTCGGGGCGATCGGGACGCTGTACTTCATGGGCTGGGGCCGCGACCTGCCGGCGAGCCCGTCCCAGACGTGAGCGGCGGCCGGCGGCGTCCTGTCGCAGACTTTCAGCCTGCGATGCGTACCGGACGATCTCCCAGGGCGTTGCCCTGGGCTGACGGATGATGCCCTTTCAGGGCGCCAGACCGGAGGCCGCGAGGGGCTACGCTGATGCGGTTGCGATCGGTGTTCCCTCCCAGGCTGTCCGTCGCACCACGCCACGCGTTTCCCGGGCGCCGTCACTGCGCCAGCGGGAAGGCGGGCAGGAAGAGCGGCGCCCAGGGCTCGTCCTTGTAGCGCACCTGCTGCAGGAAAAGGCCGCAGGGCGGCGCCGTCCACTGCGCCGGCTGCGTCGAGGGCGCCGCCAGCCAGGCGGCGATCTCGGCCTCACTCAGACGACCGCGGCCGACCTCCGCCAGGACGCCGACGATGCGCCGGACCATCTTCCAGAGGAAGTGCGACCCGGCGATGCGGAAGAGGATGAGGTCCTGCTCGCGTTCGATCTGGACCTCGTCGATGTCGACGGTGGTCGAGGCCTCCGGGTCGAGGTCGCGGTCGGCGAAGGACGCGAAGTCGTGGAAGCCCTGGAAGCACCCGGCGGCCTTCTGCATGCGGCGCAGGTCGAGGCGGTCGCGGATCCACCATGCGTAGCGGCAGCCGAAGGCCGAGCGGCGGGTGGAGATGAGGTACAGGTAGCTCCGGCCCTCGGCGTGGTGGCGGGCGTGGAAGCGCGGGTGGGCGCGCTCGACACTGAGGACGTTGATATCGGGCGGGAGGCGGTCGTTCAGGCCGAACGCCACCCGGAACGGCTCCATAGCCTTGCCGATCTCCAGATGCGCCACCTGACCGAGGGCGTGCACCCCGGCGTCGGTGCGCCCGGCGCCCTGGAGGTCGACCTCGCCGGCACCGAGCTGCCGGGCCGCCTGCAGGAGTTCGCCCTGGACCGTCCGGGCATTGCGCTGCACCTGCCAGCCGCGGTAGCCGGCGCCGTCGTATTCGATGAGGAGTTTGTAGCGTGGCATGGCGGCTGGCCTCGCGGGCGTGTGCCCAGGGCGTCGTCAGGAGATGGCAGTGACCCGCGCCAGCGTAGCGCCTCAAGGCCCGCCGCGCCAGCGGGCGGGGCTGATCGAGGATCGCGTCAGCGCTCTCCCGGTCACCCTGGAGGGGTGCCAGATCGTAGCCGGGGGTCGCGCGAGAGCCCGACCCCCGGAATCGCAGACCCACGGACCACGCACCCTGAAGGGGGTGCCAGAGCCGGACGGCGGGCGCGCCGCGCCAGCGGGCGCGCCGGCTTGATTCCGCCGGCGCGCCGGTTCCATTATGGGAGGCGCCCGCACCGGGCCGCCGCGCGGGAACCCAGATGACCACGACCTCGACACTCACGCCTGCCATGCGGCAGTACAT
>JAGVUW010000180.1 GCA_019136035.1 Verrucomicrobiota bacterium
TGAGGTTGCCAGCACCGGAACACGTTCGTCCGGCGCGTGGCGCGGAGTGAGAAATGGGTAATGCCACCTTGCGCGCAGTGTTTGGCGCCGTAGCTGTTGTGCTTACCCTCAGCCTGTGCGCTGAGGGGGGGGGGGGTAGAAACCGCCCCCAGGACTATTCTTGCCGCTCTGTCGTCAACTGACGGGGTGAAGGTGAGCCTCTCGGGCGTGGTTGTGGACAAGGTTGTGACCAACCCGCCCTACATCGTTGTGCGCGAGCCCTGGTCGAGCGAGATCAGGCTCATCGTTCTGCTTGATGCTCCGATGGCGCTCCAGCGCTGGCAGACTGTCAGCGTGACCGGGTTCATGTCCACACTTGTGACCCGCGAGCGTGCCCTCTCCGCCGCGGCGGTCTCCGTTTACACGGATGCCAGCGGCACCACTGCGCTGGCGCCACTGCCAATACTCCCCGGGGACCCGGTTTTTCCGCTAGTGAATGCGCCTCTCGATCTTTCCGTCAGAAGCCAGCAGAGCGGGATGGAGACGCGGGGGCTTCTCGATCCGCCTTCGAGCGATCCGCCGCCTGACGGCCCGGAGTATGTCTGCGCCACGGTTGCGGAGGCCTTGGCTAGGGATGTGGGCGATACCGTGCAGTTGACCGCCAAGCCTGTGATTAGCACCGGCGACGATGCCGCCTACGGGGGTTACGCTGTGATCGGTGAGGACGAGGGTTCTGAGGTCATCCGCGCCTTCACAGCGGCAGACCTGACTGGCGCCTCTCGCGCTGCCGTGATTACCGGAACCATCGCTCTGGACGGCAACGCTGCCAAGGTTATCAGTGTGGATGGCGGCCCCGGGTATAATCCGCAGAGTTTCGTCGGCACGGCCGCGCTGTGTGTGGCGGGCAGCATCTGCAACGCCAAGCTTAGTCCAGACGCGGCCTCCGTGGGTCTTTCGTCAAAGATCGTGAGCCTTCTTCTTCCGGAGGAAGAGGCGCTGTATGTTCATGAACCGGGCATGGCGCTCGGGTTGCGCGTGGAAATGTCGAATATGCCGGGCGGCTTGGCAGCCGGTGATTTCGTGAACACCCTTGGGGTAATGGCGACAACACCCGCCGGCGAGCGGTACCTGGCGGCGAGCGAGATGGATAAGCAGGCGCCGGGCGTTGCGCCGCGGCCTCTGGTGATGACAAACAGAACGGTTGGAGGCGGCAACTGGCACTTGACAGACACAGCAGGGCAGGCTGGCGCAGCGGGCGGTCAGGGGCTGAACACCGTTGGCCTCCTTACGCGGACAACAGGCCGGGTGACGGGTGTGTCGAACGACGAGTCAGTGATCGAGATTGACGATGGCTCCTGCGGCGCCGCCGTATGCCCGCTGTGGGTCAAGCTGCCCGGCGTACTGGACATCCAGCCGGGTGACTTCGTCATCGTAACCGGCGCTTCCTCGCTAACCGGTTCTTCGTCAGCGCCGGAGCGGCTTATCAGGGTTGCCACGGCGGGCGATATCCAGAGCGGGTGCTGGGATGACACGGATGACCCCGTTGTGACAATCACGTCACCGGGCGAAGACGGCGCGACAACCGCGACTTTTGAGGCCATCCGCGGCGCCGCTAGCGATACCGGGCGCGTCGTCAAGGTCGAAATCCAGATCAATGGCGGAGGCTGGACGGATGCGGCCTACTCGACGATCTCGGGGTTGTGGTCGCTGGACTGGACGCCTCAGCGCGCTGACTACACCATTTCTGTACGGGCCTACGATTGCAACGGCCATGTCGCGTCCGCCACGCGGGAGGTGAGCCTGGTGGATGTTCTCAGCACCGCGCGCCCGGCAGCACCAGCGGTGCACGACGAGATGTATGGCGCTGTTGTCTCATGGCCTTCTTCAGTCAACACCGTGCCCGTCGGGCCTGCTGGCGGCAACGGGGTCCTCCGCAAGCATCCTTCGCTGGGGTTCCAGTACGACCCTTACAGCCTGGCCAGGATGATTGAGGCCGGCTTAGGATCGCTGCGTTTTGGGGATGTCTCGGCCAACACCTACTACTGGCGGTTCGGCGTGGGGCCGCAGCAGAACAGGCCCATCGAGACTTCGGCGTACGACCAGCCAAGCAAGCACAGCTATGGCATCGAGGAGCATCTAGGTCTCTGTGCCCTTGTCGGCGCGGAGCCGGTGATAGTGGTTCCTCTGAGGCCGAAACCCAACTCGACGCTTTCCGAAAGCGCACAGGCGGCGGCCAATCTCGTAAGGTACTGTAACGAGGAGGCTGGCACGGGCACCGGC
>JAGVUW010000428.1 GCA_019136035.1 Verrucomicrobiota bacterium
ACATCTCGCTGCAGGTCACCTTCGAGATGTTCGAGAACATCCGCAAGGACGGCGTCATGACGCGCTGCGTCGACTACACCGCCTCGTTCGAGGGCCCCGGGCAGTACTTCAGCAGCGAGGCCAAGGCCGCCCACGACCGCGGCATACCCCTCTACGCCATGGCCAACACCGGCGGCCTGACCTGGGATATCGGCGTGATCCCCTACCAGCCGATTCCCTTCCAGTGGAAACGCCGCTACGACGCCCTGCACCGGGCCCGCCAGGACTGGGGCCTGCGCGGCCTGATGGAGTCGCACCACTTCGGCTGGTGGCCATCGCCGGTCAGCGAACTGGCCAAGTGGTCGTACTGGAAGCCGCAGCCGGACTTCGACGCCATGGCCGCCGCCATCGCCCGCCGCGACGTCGGCGCCGAGGCCGCGCCGTATCTGGTGGCCGCCTGGCGGGCCTGGAGTGACGCCTTCCGCAACTACGTCCCGACCAACGAAGACCAGTACGGGCCCTTCCGCGTCGGGCCGTCCTACCCCCTGGCCTTCCTCGATGAGGCGGTCGCCTTCCCCTCCGCCGACTACGCCCACTTCGGCAGCCGCATCCTCACGACCCGCTACCGCTCGCACGCCCCCGCCGACGTCGAGGGCGAGATCGGCCTCCTGGAACGCCTCGAGGCCGGCTGGCTCCAGGGCCTGGAGTCAATGCGGGAAGCCGTCGAGCGGACGCCGCCGGAGAAGCAGGCACAGGCCCAGGAGACCCTCCGACTGGGGCAGTTCATCCGGCTCTGCGTACGCACGACCATCCATGTCAAATGCTGGTTCCTCCTCGAGCAGGTCCTGCGCGACCCGGCCGCCACGACCGCCAAGACGCCGTGGATCGATCCAAGCGCCGAGACGGCCGCCAACCGGCGCGACCCGGCCGCCACGGTCGCCGCCAAGATGGCCGCCCTTGACGCCATGACCGCCCTCGCCCAGGCCGAAATCGCCAACGCCCGTGAGGCCATACCCCTGGTCGAGGCCGACTCGCGCCTGGGCTGGGAGCCGAGCATGGAGTACATGACCGACCGCGAGCACCTCGAGTGGAAGATCCGCCAGGTCTACCAGGTCATCGACGAGGCCATCCCCGCCTTCCGCCGCAGCCTGAACGCCGGCACGCAGCCGTGACCCGAACGGCATATCCCGCGACGAACCGCGGCAGGGCCCCCCGCCCGGCCCTGCCTTTTTCGCGGGTTCGGGGTGTGTTTTTGGCGGGCCGGGTTTATGTTCTCCGTCGACTGACCTGCGACCCTCCAGACCTACTCCCCGCGCCCGGCGGCTCTGCCGCACCCGCGGGAGACCGGTGTGCACGGCCTCCTGGCTCGGCCAGGCGGGGTGCCGCCGATAAGGGCCCGTAGGGTTCGCCGTTACGGGGCAGTCAACCGCGATGCCTGGGAAGGTCCCTTGGACCGGCTGGCCCTCGCCTGGGGCTGGCTGTGCCGTGCCCCGGACGCCACGTCCGGCGCGGCCCGGCACGCGGCGTGACTATGGATGACGAGGTTACCGCATGCGCGAGCATGGCTTCAACAACGAGCTGTACCTCGAACAGCAGTCCCGCTGCATTCTCGAACGCGCCAATCTCTTCGACAACAAGCTCTACCTCGAATTCGGCGGCAAGCTGGTCCACGACTTCCATGCCGCGCGGGTCCTGCCGGGCTTCGACCCGACGGCCAAGGTCCGCCTGCTCGAGCGTCTCCGCGACAGCGCCGAGATCCTGATCTGCGCCTACGCCGACGACATCGAGCGCCGCAAGACGCGAGCCGACTTCGGCATCACCTACGACCTCGATGTCCTCCGCCTCATCGATGACATGACCCGCCGGGATATCCTGGTGCGGAGCGTCGTCATCACCCGCTACCATGGCCAGAGCGCCGCGGATGCCTTCATCCGCCGCCTCGAACGCAATGGCATACCCGTCGTCACACACCGCGCCATCGAGGGCTACCCCGCCGACGTCGAACGCATCGTCAGTCCGGCCGGCTACGGCGCCAACCCCTACATCCAGACCGAGCGGCCGGTCGTGGTCGTCACCGGCCCGGGGCCCTGCAGCGGCAAGATGGCCACCTGCCTCAGTCAGGTCTATCACGAACACCAGCGCGGCGTGCGCGCCGGTTACGCCAAGTACGAGACCTTCCCCATCTGGAATCTGCCCCTGCGCCACCCGGTCAATGTCGCCTACGAGGCCGCCACCGCCGACATCGGCGACTTCAACCAGGTCGACCCCTTC
>JAGVUW010000590.1 GCA_019136035.1 Verrucomicrobiota bacterium
CGGGCGCGGGCCTCGTCGCGTTCCACGACGAGTTCGGCCAGCGTCCGGTCGGTGCGGGCCTGGCGGGCGGTCTCGTCGAGGTCGCGGTCGGTCGTGGCGGCGCGGTCTCGGAGGACCGCGTCGATCTCGGCGAGGGCCGACCGCTCGGCGGTCCAGCGCTTCACCTCGGCGTCATCCCAGCGCGCCTCACGGCAGGCCGCCTCGTCAGCGAAGCCGGCCGCCTGGAGGACCGCCGCGAGGTCGGCGGTCAGGCTCTGGGTTCGGCCGGCGGCCTGCCGCGACTGCTCCCGGGCCGCGGCGACCTCACGGGCGGCGCTCAGGCGCTGCGCCTGCAGGGCCTGCCGACGGCCCTCGAGGTCGGCGAGGCGCCGCTCGGCGCGCTGCGCCTCCTGCCGGAGGGCCTTCTCCTCGGCTGCCGTCGTTCGAGATCCTGACGCTTCTCGTCCCTGTCCTGCTGGCGTGCCGTCAGGCGTCGCACCGCCTCAGCCAGGGCCTGTTCCGCCGCTTCGGCTGCCACCCGCGCCTCCGTCGCTCGCCGCTCCTCCTGGGCGTACTTCTGGGCGCGCTGTGTCAGGGCCTTGAGGTCGTGGTCGAGGGCCTCGGGGCTTGTCTGCGGCACGCCGGCGGCGTGCAGGCGTGCGGCGATGCCCTGCCAGGCCTCGGTGACGGTGGCCTCGGCGGCCATGGCCATCCTGCCGGCCTCAGCGTCGGCCGTGGCGGCGTCGGCCGCGGCCTGTCGTGCCGTGGCGGCCTCGGCCTGGGCCTGCGCCGCGGCGTTGCCGGCCTGCGCCGCCGCCAGGTCGCAGCGCGCGGACTCCTTCAGGCAGCCCTGGCAGGCGCGGCTCGCATCCACGGCCCGGCGCCGGGCCTGGTCGGCCTGGGCCGACAGGGTCGACAGCGCCGCACGGCACTCCTCGAGGGCCTTCTGCGCCGCCGGCACCGCCGGGATGTTGCCCGCGGCATAGGGATGTTCGAGGGACCCGCACAACGGGCAGGCGCGGCCATCCACGAGCTGCTGGCGCAGGTCTTCGAGGCGGGCCACGGTCTGGGTCAGCCGGAGGTTCTCCTCAGCCAGGACGATCTGGCGTTCCAGGTCGGGCCGGCGGGCTTCGAGGGCAGCCTCGGCGGCCAGCGCTGCCGCGTCGGCCCGGTCGCGCTGCTCCTCGGCCTCACGGAGGGCCTGCCGAGCCCGGTCGGCGGCATCGCGGGCCTGCGGCAGGGCGGCCGCGGATGCCGTCGCGGCCTGCGCCGCCTGCGTCGAACGCACGCGGCGCTCGCGGGCCACCCGCCCGGCCTGGCGGGCGCGCTCCACGGCCACGCCGGCCTCCACACGGCGCTGTTCCCAGGCCGCGCGGAGGGTCTGCACCGGCCCCAGCGTCTCGGCCAGCGCCTGGTCGGCGCTGTGGGCCTCGAGGTAGCCACGGGCCTTGGCCAGGGCCTTCCCTTCCTTCTGGGCTGTGGCGACGGCCCTGTCGCGCTCGTCCTGGCTCTGCCGGCAGCGAGTCTCGGCCTCCTGCAGGGCCTGGCGCGCCGCCGTGTCGGCCTGCTGGGCCACCGCGATGGCACCATCCAGAGCGCGCAGCTCCTGGAGTTGGGGCAGGGCTGTCTCGAGGGCCTGTCGGGCGGCGGCCGCGGTGGCCCGGGCATCGGCCAGCGCCGGCCGCAGGGCGGCCAGGTCGCGGCGGCGTTGTCGGAGGGCCTCACGGCGGGCCTCGAGGGCCTGGCCGGCGGCGATCTCGGCCTGGCGCGCCGCGGCCAGGGCCGTGACATCGGCATCCAGACGCCGCGCCGCCTCGGCACGCCCCAGGCGTGACAGGGCCGGGGCGGCGGCCTCGGCGCGCTGCTGCCAGGCGGCGCGCGCCGCCGCGATTGCCTCGCGCTCGGCCTGGAGCTTCGCCAGCGCCTCGAGCCAGGCGATGGCCGCCTCGAGGCCGCGCAGGCGCTGCTCCAGGGCATCACGCCGCGCCGTGGCCTCCGCCAGGCGCGCCTCCAAAGCCTGGCGGTCCTCGGCCGAGAGCAGCCCGGCGGCCTGGAGCTCCTGCTGCCGCCGCAGGTCGTCCAGGGCCTCTTTCTCGGCCTGCCAGCGCGCGTGGACCTCCCGGTCAATCTGCTGGTAGATGCCGGTGCCGGTGACCTGTTCGAGGATGCTGGCGCGGTCCTTGTCGGGAGCCTTCAGGAAGGCATCGAAGCGGCCCTGCACGAGGAGCACTGAGCGGGTGAACTGCTCGAAGGTCATGCCGGCGATACGCTCGATTTCCTCGGCGACGGTGCGCAACTGCTCGGCGACCACCTCGCCGGTGTCGGCTCTGGCGAGGCGGCGTTCGGCCGCCTGCAGGCTGCCGCCGGGGTGGTTGCGGGCGCGGTGCTGCTCCCAGCGGCAGCGCCAGCGCTGCGCGCCGACCTCGAACTCGACCTCGGCATAGCACTCGCCGGTGCCGCGGGTCATGACCTCGTTGGCCTCCTTCGAGATGCTCTGGCGGGCGGGAGTTGATATTCTTGAAGCGCAGGGAGAGGATCTTCATGGCGCCGGTCGCTCGCGTTGAGGGTCGGTCTCCTCGACTGCCTTTAGGACCTCGTCGAAGAGCGCGCCGAGCCACTGGCGCTCGTCGGTGGAGACCGTCGGGTCGTCGTCGAGGCGCAGGCGGAAGACCTCCGCCGGGGTCAGGTCGTCGAGGCTGACCACCGCGTCGTCGTCGCGGGCGCCCGCGGCGGCGGCATACCGGCGGCAGTCCTGGTGGGCCAGGATGCGGACCGCTGAGGCCTCGACCAGGCCCGGCAGGCTCGCCCAGAAGGGCCCGAGGTCGCCCTCGGCCGCGGTGACCTGCAGCTCAACCCAGACCGACGCGCCGGCGGTCACCAGCTCGCGCAGGCGCTCGGCGATGGCCTCCGGGCTGCCTGTGACCTGCTCGAGGCGCTGGAACACCGGCACTGTCTCGAGGCGTACCGCCGCCGGCGTGCCGGGCTCCGTGGCGAACTCGACGACCGCCACCGCCTTCGCCTGGCCCGCCTCGCCGAAGCTCATCGGCAGGGGCGACCCGGAGTAGCGCCAGGCCGGCGCCCCGGCGAGGTCCTGCGGGCTATGCAGGTGCCCGAGGGCGCCATACTCGGCCGCCGGCAGGAGACCCGGCGGCACGGCCGCCAGGTTGCCGACGCGCGGGGCGCGCTCGGAGGTGCTGTCGGAGAGGGTGGCGCCGCCGAGGTAGAGATGGCCGGTCAGGAGCAGGGGCAGGTCCCGTCCGGCCTGCTCCCGGGCGCGTTGCCGTGCCAGGGCGGCGACGGCCTCGTAGTGTCGTCGGAAGCCGTCTCGGAGCCCGTCCTGGCGTTCGGCGTCGTCCTCGCCGGCCTGGTCGCGTCGGAGGTCGCCCTCGCGCAGGTAGGGCACGGCGCCGATGACCAGGCCCGGGTGGCCGTCGGCGCCGTTGACCACGACCACCTGGCGCTCGAGATCCGCCGCGTCGATGGCGCCGATGACGCGGGTGCGGAGGTGCTCCAGGGCGGCCGCGGGGGCCTCGAGGAGCGACGGCGAGTCGTGGTTGCCGCCGATGACGACGACCATCCGGCAGAGCCTTTCGCCGCAGATCGTCGCGAGGAGTGAGTAGTAGCACTCCTGCGAGCGGTTCGACGGCGCCCCGGTGTCGAAGATGTCGCCGGCGATGACGAGGGCGTCGGGGGCCTCGCGGCGCAGGAGCGCCAGGAGCCACTGGGCGAAGGCCTCGTGTTCGGTCTGGCGGTCCTGGTCATGCAGACGGGCCCCGAGGTGCCAGTCCGACGTGTGGATGATCTTCATGGCGGGTCGTGTCTCGGCGGCGTTCGGGGCAGGGTCATGGTGCGGCCTCGGCAGGGCTGTCGCCGCCGCCGGGGAGGGCCCGGTTGAGGGCGGTGGAGAGGCGCCAGCGGTGGTCCTTGGAGGTGCCGCTGAGTTCCGCATTAAAGAAGGCCCACGAGAGCGGCCGGAAGATCCATCCGACCAGGCCGGCGTTGTCGAGGGCCTGGCCGCTGACGGCCAGGGCGATGCG
>JAGVUW010000459.1 GCA_019136035.1 Verrucomicrobiota bacterium
GTTCGGTCATCTGCCAGGTCAGGCCCATCGAGGTCGACCACGAGGGCGCGTAGGGCAGATCCGAGGGATCGGAGCGCAGGTGCGTGACGCCGACGAAGAAGGACAGGTCGCGCGCCGCCTGCCAGGTCAGGGTCGCCTCGCCGCCGGTGGTGGTATACTCGGCGATGTTCTCGAAGTGCGGCGGGGGTGGCGGCGGCAGGACGACGACGTAGCGGTTGCGGCCCTCGTCGCGGAAGGCGCTGAGGGTCACCTCGAGGTCGCGCGGCAGGGCCTGGCGCAGGCCGATCTCGAGGTGGTCGAGGCGCTCGGGCTCGAGGTCGCGCCAGCCCTCGGGGTCGTTGGTCGGCACGGCCTGCCAGAAGTTCTCGTGGAAGACGACCGTGTTCAGGCCGGGGTAGCTCACGCCGCGTGACCAGGCGCCGTACAGCTCCGTGCCGCGGTGCGCCAGGACCAGGCCGGCGTGGGGCGCCCAGGTGCTGTCGAAGTCGCTGTGACGGCTGTGGCGCACGCCGAGCGACGGCGTCAGGCTGAGGCGGTCGCGGCTGCCGAACTCGTGGCTCACGGCGACGGAGGGGCTGGCCAGCCAGAGGGTCTCGCGGTCGAAGGCCGTGGCCGGTCCACCCACCGGGCGGAAGTCGGTCTCGCCGGCCAGCCAGTCGAGGTCGAGGCCGAGGAGGATTTCGCCGCCAGGCCAGAGATGCAGGGCCTCTTTGGCGCGCACGCCGTAGAGGTCCCAGGTGTTGAGGGTGTCGCCTTCGCCGTCGGCCTGGTCGAACCAGTCGCCGATGCCATGGCTGGCGTAGGCCTTGAGGCTGCCTTCGGCCTCGTCGTAGCGGTGCGACAGCGACAGGGTGCCGAGGCTGCTGCGGGTCTCATAGCGGCCTTCGCGCGCGGCGGGGTCATCCTCGGGGCCGGGGTCGTGGGCGGCGCTGTCGGTGTGCAGGACGAAGCCGCGCACGGTCCAGTGCTCGTCCAGGGCGTAGCCGAGGCTGCCATAGCCGTCGCCCAGACGGCCGTCGGCATGACTGCGATGGCCGTCGCTGCGGCGCCAGCTCTGCCCGAGGAGGTAGTCGAGACGCCCGACCCGGCCGCCGTGGTCGAGGCGCTCCGTCAGGGTCGCGTAACGGCCGAGCGAGAGCGACAGCCGGGTCGCGTACCCCGGCTCGTCAAACCGCCGCGGGGCCAGGTTGATCGCGCTGAAGGCATTGCCGAAGAGCCACGGCTGCGGGCCCTTCATCACCTCGATCTCTGAGGTCGGGCCCACCGGCAGGAGGTCGAGAAGCGGGTGGTTCCATACCGGGTTGTACACCGGCACGCCGTCCACCAGGGTCTGCAGCTCGGCACCCGGACGGCTCGAGCCCTGGCCGCGCACGAACACCGCGCCGCCCTGGCCGCCACCGAAACTCCCGACCGGGTTGTACCGCGAGATCGTCACGCCCGGCGTGCGTCGCAGCGCCGCGGCCAGGTCGTGGGCGTCAAGGCCCTCGAGCTGGCCCTCGCCCACGATCGCCGTCTGGCCGCCGTAGCGGCTGAAGCGCGTCGCCTCCAGGACCGGACGGTCGACGACCGTCAGGTCTGCCAGATGCAGGCGGTCCGGAAGCTCCTCCGCCGAGCGCACCGCCGGCACGCCGCACCACACCGCCGCTGCCACGCCGGCGGCCGCCAGACACCGCCACCACCGCTGACGCCCCCGCTTGTGCATCGCCGCCTCTCCGCCATGGCGCGCCGCGGCTTCGCGCCGCGGCGCTTCCCGTCCACCGCGCCCCCGGCGCGGTGTTACGATTGTTGGGAAACGTGTGCACTGTAGCGGGGCGACGCGCGCCGTCAAGGGCACGGGGGACACGGGGGAAGGGAACGCTCAACGCTCAACGCTCAACGTCCAACGTCCAACGTCCAACGTCCAACGGGGGAGGGGGAGGAACGCCGAACGCTCAACGCTCAACGTCCAACGCTGAAGTGGGCGGGGGGCGCGGGGGGACTATGGCATGGTGGCGGGTGGTGGCGCCTCGGTCGTGGCGGCGTCTTCATTGTCCACCCTGTCCACCCGCGCCGCGGTTCTCGCCTTGTTGGGCGCGGTCGGCGGGGTAGTTTATGGGCATGGCGCCGTGCCGGGACGACAGCCGGAGCCGGGCGCGCGGGGTGGCTCTGTCGAGTGGGTGTGGCCGGGCGGCATTCCGGGTGAATCTGGAGGCATAGACGCCGATGATGCGGATGATTCTGGGTTGCTGGGTGGCTCTGGCGGCGG
>JAGVUW010000535.1 GCA_019136035.1 Verrucomicrobiota bacterium
CACCGGCTTGCCCGCGGCCTTCATGAGGACCTCGGCAGTGCTGACCGGGTCATGGCAGTCCTCGCCGCGCAGGCGGTCGGTGACGGCCAGGGCCGCGATGGCGTCGGTCTTGCCAATTCGCGAGGCCATCGCCGTGCTCAGGGCCATGGCCGAATCGAAAGGCTGCTCCTGCGACGGGGTGTTGACCTCGATGATGAGCTGGAAGGTCCCCTCGCGCAGACGCAGGGCAAGCCGCTGGTCGGCATCGAAGGCCATCTCATACTGCTCGGGAGACCGCTGTGTGCTCAAGCTTGAGACCTCGCTGGCACAGCCGTCCACGGTTCAACGCCACCGCGCCAGGCAGCACCGGAAGGCGGCCTGGCGACGCCGATCGGACGACTGGACGACACCCTCCGTTACTATAGCCGGCATGGCGCCGCTGACAACGCCGCGGCGGAGCCTACGCCCAGCGCTGCGCCAGCTCCATGGCGATGCGGGACCACTCGCGCAGGCGCCGCGGCTCGCCGCGCACCGTATGGAGGTCCTGGAGGTTGACCTCGACGACATTCCCCCGGGTCTTCTCGAACGCCTCGTTGAGCTGCTGGCGCGCCAGCTCCGGGTACCAGCGCTCCATGCTGACGATGCTGGGGTTCGGCTTGTGGGTGAAGACGTAGTCACGCCCCACCGCCGCGGCGGCGCGCTCGAGGTCGACCCATGGGCTCATGGAGATCCGGCGCAGATTGCCGATGGCACGCACGATCGGCATCTTCCGGTCGAGGGGCTCGCAACAGCCGTAGCAGCTCAGCCCGAAGCGCTCCAGGAGGCGTTTTTCGTAGCGCACGGCGAACTCCTCGTGCATAGCCATGGAGATACCGTCGGTGAAGATCTGGGTGGCGGCACGCGCCCAGAGGTCGCACAGACGCACCCGCCGGCCATCGAAGCCGGGGCCCGGCAGCGCGTCGGTCCAGGCGTACCCGCCCGAGCCCAGACGCGTGTTGCCATGCCCGGGCGACAGGGCGCCGAGCGACTCGATCTGCTCGACTGAACTCAGGTAGCCCCGCGTGATCCGCTCGAGCGCCTCATGGATCCAGGCCGGACGCTCAATCAGGTCGATGAAGGTCTGCTCGATGCCTCGCCAGACGATGAACTGGTCCATCGGGTAGAACCAGAAGAAGTCACGCCCGCGGACCGCGACCGGCAGCACCCCCTGGTAGAGCTCCTCGAGGCGCTGGCGACGACGCTCGGTCGCGGCCCAGTCGACACGGACCTCGGGGTCGCTCCGGATCTTCTCCAGGTCGCTTTCCTCGACGATGACCGGCACAAAGGCGTACGCACCGGACGCCTCGCGCGGCCGCTCGACCTGCCGCGGAATCCCGAAGCCGGTGCTCCACGAGTCACCGCTGATAGCGAGCGGGCAGACCACGGTGCCATCCTCGACACGGTCGTCGGCGAACTCCTCGTGGGCGTAGAGGCGCCGGCGCAGATCGAGTTCCTGTTCGCGCAGGAAGGGATCCTCCGCCTGCAGGCTCGCGGGCGGGATGAGCTCCTCCCAGATATTCCGGTCGAGCGCCTGGATGTGAATCAGCGGCCGCACGCGCTCCAGGCGGTTCAGACGCCGCCACAGGTCGCGCCGCTCGCTCTGCACCGGCAGTGCCGCGACACCGGCCAGACGCTCGGCCAGGCCACGGATGAGATCGCGGTCTCGCTGTGAATCGACCATCGCCATCGCCTCCTCAAGCCATCGCGGCGCCGCCCACGCCGGCCACGCCGTGTGCCCGCAGCCGGCTTGCGCCCCGGGCACCCGCTCACTATCGTTCCAAACGACGCTGCTGCACAGGCGCGTGAGGCCGAACCCAAGGCTGATCGACGATCGCGTCAGGGCTCACCTGGCCACCCTGAAGGGGTGCCAGATCGTAGCCGGGGGTCGCGCGCAGCAAGACCCCCGGAAACGGGAACCCACGAACCACGCACCCTGGAGGGGTGCCAGAACCGAGCTTTCAGACAGCCCGGGGCCGGACCGGCCGCCGCGGGCGCGCGTGGCGCTCCCGGCCTGAGGCCCGCCGCCGGCGTGATGACACAACCACACCATGGATAGGAGCTACGGATGAACACAAGGACAGGCGCGGCCCTGCTGGCGGCCATGGTGGCCGCGGCCATCACCCTGGCGGAGGACCTGCCGATCATCGCCATCGCGGGGAGCTCGGCGGCGCAGGCCTACGGGAACACCGACGGCCGGAGGATCTTCGGCTGGGGCGAGGTGATGCAGGACTTCGTTGCCGAGGCCCGGGTGGTGAACTTCGCGCGCAGCGGCTGGAGCACGCGCTGGTTCATCGACCGCGGCGCCTGGGACGAACTCCTCGCCGCCAAGCCGCGCTACATCCTGATGGCCCTCGGCGCCAATGACTCCAAGCCCGACGAGACACGCCACACGGACCCGGATGGCGACTACCGACGCAACCTGCGACGATTCGCCGCCGACGCCGAGGCCATCGGCGCCCAGATCATCTTCGTCACCCTGAACCAGCGCCTCATCTTCGATGCCGAGGGCAAGGTCAACGCCAAGGACCGCGCCCCCTACTCCCAGGTCATGAAGGAGGTCGCCGCCGAGGTCAAGGCCCCCTGCATCGACCTGGCGACGATGCACGCCGAGCTCCTGGAGTCACTCGGTGAGGCCGGCGCCACCTACCTCTTCCGGATCAACGATGACGGCACCCTCGATCGCTCGCACTACAGCCGCCCTGGCGCGATCCGCCTGGCCGAGATGATCGCCGCCGGCCTGCGGCGCTCCGACTCGGAAATACGCCACCTGCTGCGCTGACTGCCGCAGCGCCTCGCCCCCGCGGCCGCCGGCTCCGGCCGCGGGGTTGCGTCGCCGCCGCCAGGCAGTACAGTTCTGTCAACACGACGATGTTCCGGCGCCTCGCGCCCCGGCCGTTGCGGCCCGCCTCGCGGCGTGGCCGCGCCCATCAATGCGGACTGTTTCCCTGGTATGTCAACTCTCGTCTCCTCACCCACGACGCTGGCCGCGATCACGCGTCGCGCCCAGCAGTGCGGTCTCGCCGCCATCGACACCGAGTTCGTCTGGACGCGGACCTACTACCCGGTGCTGGGTATCATCCAGATCGGCCTGCCCGACGGCGAGGTGCATCTGATCGACGCGCCGGCCCTGACCGACACCGCCCCCCTGGCCGAGATGCTCGCCAACCCCGACGTGGTCAAGATCCTCCACGACGCCTCGGGCGACCTGATCATCCTGCAGCGCCTCTGCGGCGTGCTGCCGCGCGGCATCTTCGACGCGCGCCTCGCGGCAGGCTTCTGCGGCCTCGGCGCGACACTCTCCCTGGCGAAACTGCTGCAGGCGCTCCTCGGCATCGAGCTGGCCAAGACCGAGTCGCGCACCGACTGGCTGGCACGGCCCCTGACACCGGCGCAGGTCGAGTATGCCACCGACGACGTCCGGCACATGCCCGAGATGTACGCCTGCCTGAAGGCCCGCCTCCATGAGTATGGCAATGCCGCCTGGGCCAGCCAGGAGATGGGCATCTACGACGACCCCGGCCTCTATACGGCAACCGCGCCACGGGACGCCTACCGCGACGTCAAGGGCATGGGCCGGCTCACCTCACGCCAGCTTAACCTCCTGCGCGAACTGACCGCCTGGCGCGAACAGCGCGCCCGCGACAAGGACCGCCCGCGCGGCCGCATCCTGCGCGATGACCAGCTCATCGACCTGGCGATGCGCCCCCCGGTCAGCCTCGATGCCCTGCGCCAGGGCTGGTGGGGCCGCGTGCGTGAGTACCGCCGTGACGCCGAGGCCCTGTGGGCCTGCATCGCCGCCGCGGAACAGGTCCCACCGGGACAGTGGCCGCGGCTGCCCGGCAATCCCCTGCCGAGCAAGACCCTCAAAGACCGCGCCGACGCGGTCCTGGCCCTGGTCCGGCAGCACGCCGAAGCCCGCGGTATCGACCCGACGCTGGTCGCGCCGCGGCGCCATGCCAGCAGCCTGGTCCTGGCCGCGGCCCGCGGCCGGATCAACGGCCACCCCCTGCTCCAGGGCTGGCGCGGCGAGCTCCTGAACGCCGCGCTGCAGCCCCTGCTGGCGTCATGGCCGGCCGTCGCCGACACCCCGGCGCTCTTCGAGGTCGATGACGACGACGGCCGCAATGGCACCGCCCTTGGCTCCGACGTCGCGGGCTGAGGCACCCCCGGCAAGCGCCAGTGGAGGAGGGTCCGCCGGGAGCAGGTCCGCGGCGCCGACCGTGGACCGGACCCGCCGACGGCGCGGTGGACCCGCGTTCCCGCGGCGGCCGGGCCGCTGACCGGGGCGAGTGCCTGGCCCCAGGCCTCCGCCGCCTGCCTCAGCGCGCCGCGCCGGCATCCCTAGACCGGTTCGGCTGCCCAGAGGTCATCCAGCATCCCCACCGCCGCGTCGACCATGGCCTCGCCGGTCCCGATGGGCAGGTGGCTGTGACCGCCCGACCAGAGCTGGTAGCCGCCGAGGGCGTAGGCGGCGCGGTCCGGTATGTAGCCGACCTCGCCGTTGACCAGGCCCAGGACGTGGGTGTGCCGGAACGGCGACCGGCGCCGTATCGCCAGACCAAGACGGGCAAACAGCTCGCCGGGCACACCGACGAAGGCGACGTCGCCGAGGCGAAAGGCGTGCAGGAAGGTGCGGCGCTCCTCGCCGGGATGGCGCCTGAGCGCGGCGCGCTCATCGCGGAAGACCGCCTCCTGCCGCGCCGCAGCGGCGCCGAGGTACTTCGCAGCGTAGGCCCGGACCGCGGCGGCCTCGCGCTCTTCATCCGGGACGCGGGTGCGGTAGATGAACTCGCGTCGCAACGCCCGCAGCGGCGGCACCGCCAGCGGCCGGAGCTGCCCGAGGCCCTCCTCGACGGCCGCCACCACGCGGTGCACGCCCTCCGCCGCCGGCACGCCGCTGCTCTCGTGCGTGCGGTTGTGACTCGACCCGAAGGCGCCGGGCAGGAAGACCCCGACGCCGCCATGACGACGCTCCAGCTCCTGCGCGGCCAGCCCCAGAAAGCCGGGCGAGTACGTCCCCGGCGTCAGGGCGCCGATGTTGTGCACGGCGACGGCAAACAGCAGGCTGATCATACGGCCGTCGGCACGACGCACGGCCAGGACCGGGATATCCGGGTCGTAGGGGCCGGTTGGGCGGACCATGTCGTCCTTGTGGTAGCCATACCAGCCGACCATGCCATCCTTGAGCAGGATACGGCTGTTGCGCCCGACCGTGGCCTCCTGGGTCTCGGCGTAGAGGACCTCGGCGCGGCAATCGGTCGCGGCGCCGGGCCGTCCCAGGGCCTCGCCGGCAGTGCGGGCCGCGGCGATCATGGCATCGCGCATGGCGTCGCACCAGGCCACGTCCGGACGACACCCGAGGAAGTCCAGGGTGCTCGGCAGGTGGTGCGAATGCGTCGCACAGCATAGGACGTTCTCGGGCGGCACCGCCGCGGCCACGGCGGCCGCGGCGGTGACCTCGGCCAGGACACGCGGCGGAATGATCAGCGCGTCGCAGGTGATCAGGCAGAGCCGCATGCCGGCATCGAGGATCACCGCGCAGGCGCGCACCTCGCCCTCGTGTGCGATCGGCGTGGCCACGGGCACCGCCGCCGAGGCGGCCCGCAGACCCGCTACGGCCGAAGACGCCCCGCCAGACGGGAGTGCTGATGACATCGACATCGCCCAGGGCCCTCCTCAGTACTGCCGCCACCGCCGCCGGCCACGACACAGCGCCTCCTGCTATCCCTCAACCTACTCGCCCGCCGGCTTCGGGGCCACTGTGCAACCCCGCCAAGGCGTGCTATGTTGCGGTTTTCGGCCTGGCTGTTTCAGGCCGTCGTGCCGTCGATGAAGGTGCCATGAGCGCTACACTGCAGGACCGCATCGCTGCCCTGGCCGGCCCGGAGAACTGGGAACGCGGTCAGCGCCTCTACCGCGACCGGAGCATCCTCGATGCCAAGGTCTCCGGCCGTGGCCTGGAGGCCCGTCTGGCCAACGACAGTGGCTTCGTGCTGGTGACGCTGTCATTCCGTCAGCGCCGCCTGACCAGCCGCTGCACCTGCCCCAACCACGCCGGGCTGTGCGAGCATGCGACCGCCTGTCTCCTGATGCTCGCCGACGAGAACCCCGAACTGATCGCCTTTCTCAGGCCCTCGGCGGCCAGCCCGACACCCGCCGTCGCACCGCCGGAACCCGCCACCGTCGACGAGCCCTCCCAGGCAAGCCGCCTCCGCAATCCCGTCCTGACCATGGACGCCCTGCGGCACCTCCTGCAGCAGGAGGCCCCCGGCTGCTCCCTGAGCCTCCATACCGAAGGCAACATCGGCACCATGGAGAGCCAGTGGAACCGCCTGACCCTCACGGCCCGACTGCACCGCGGCGACGTCACCTACGCCCAGGGCAACATCCGCCGCCTGATCGAGACCGGCCGCGGCGCCGGCGCCATGACCCTCGACGACTTCGCACCCCAGGAACAGCAGATCATGCGCTTCCTGGTCAGCCATGCCGAGTTCGGGACGACTTCCATCCAGGTCACGGCCCACGTCCTGGCCGACCTCTTCCACGCCCTTGGGGGCTTCGCCGCCTTCTTCGTCGGCGAGAACCAACTGCAGGTGCATTCCGAGCGCATCGAGACGGTCCTCGAGGTCGAAGACCACGAGCGCAACCCGCGCCTGCGCCCGCGCCTCCTCCTCCCCGGCCATGGGCACCTTCCGCCCGGCCGGCCGACCTACATCGCCGGCCGCGCCGGCTACTGGATCGGCTTCGGCCTGGAGTACTGGTGGCTGCCGGGGTTCTTCCCCGATGCCTGGCTGCAGCTCTTCATCAAAGCCCGCGCCGTCGAACTCGAGCCGGCAGAACTGGCCCGACTCCACGACCTCTGCAGCGTCCAGCGCATCCAGTCGCGGCTGACACCCGCCAGCCAGGCCGGCGAACTGGCGGCACGACAGGGACGCTGCCGGCCCGTCCTCACCCTCGACTGGGACCGCCGCGGCATCCACGCCCGACAGGAGTTCAGCTACGGCGGACGGCGCGTCGGCAGCGGCGGACCGGTCGTCATCTGGGGCAATAACCGCTTCCTCTACCGCGACCACGCCTCGGAAGCACACTACACGCAACGCCTCCGCGCCCTCGGCTTCCAGCGCGTCGCCGGCCGACGCGATCAGTACGCCCTGAACACCCCCGAGGCCATGTGGGAGTTCGTCAAACGACACCTGCCCCACCTCGAGGGCGAGTGGGACCTGTACTGGACACCGCGCTTCAGCGCCCGCCAGCAGGCCGCCGATGACCTGCGGCTGGTGGTCCGCGCCGGCCCGCAGGGCGACTCGTGGTTCGAGACCCGCACCGAGGCCTTCGACGGCAGCGGCCGCGCCGTGCCCTGGGACGACCTCGCCGGGGCCGTCCGCGAGGGCCGCAGCCTGCTGACCCTCGGCGACGGCACCCTGGTGCGCCTGCCGGCCGAGGTCCTGCGCGTTCTGGATATCTTCCTGCGTCGCGGTCGCAGCACGGACGCCGGGAAGACCTTCCGCTTCAGCCTGCACGACTCGATCCCGCTGGCCGATCCCCTGGCGCCGTTCTGGGAGGGCGGCGAGGCGGCCTGGCAGCGCCTGCGCCAGCGCCTCTCCGACCCGACGGCGGTAGCGCAGCGGCCGGTGCCGGCGGGGCTCTGGGAGCAGTTGCGGCCGTATCAGCGCGAGGGCGTGCGCTGGCTGCAGCTCCTCGAGGAGTGCGGCTTCCATGGCATCCTCGCCGATGAGATGGGCCTCGGCAAGACCGTCCAGGCCCTGGCCGCGGTGGCGGCGCGGGCCATGCTCGGCGACCACGCCCCCTCTCTGGTGGTCTGCCCGACCAGCCTGGTCGAGAACTGGCTCGTGGAAGCCGCGCGCTTCACGCCCGAGCTGCGCTGTGCGGCCATCCGCGGCACCGACCGCCGCCAGGTCATCGAGAGCCTCCGCGACTACGACCTGGTGGTCACCTCCTACGCCCTCCTGCGCCGCGATATCGCCGACTATGCCGGCTGCCACTTCGACTACCTCATCCTCGACGAAGCCCAGCACATCAAGAACCCGAGCACGGCCAACGCCCGCACCTGTAAGGAACTCGAGGCCTCGCAGCGCCTGATCCTCACCGGCACGCCCCTGGAGAACTCCCTGGCCGAGGTCTGGTCGCTCTTCGACTTCCTCCTGCCCGGCTACCTCGGCAGCCACCGCGACTTCCGCCAGACCTACGAGCTGCGCGCCGCCGCCGGCGACGCCGTGCATACCGCCGCCGAGCTGGCGCCGCTCCTGCATCCCTTCCTGCTGCGACGGACCAAGCGGGATGTCTGCACCGAGCTGCCGCCAAAGATCGAGCAGGTCCTCTACTGCGAGATCGTCGACGAGCAGCGCCACCTCTACGAGACCCTCCTGGCGGCCGGCCGGCAGATGCTGGCCACGGCCCGCGAGACGTCATGGGAACGCTGCAGTGCCGAGATCCTCACCCTCCTCCTGCGCCTGCGGCAGGCCTGCTGCCACCCGGAACTCCTGCCGCCGGAACTCCTGCCGCCCGACGTCGGCCCCCTGCCCTCGGCCAAACTCGAACTCGCCCACGAGGTCATCCTCGAGGCGATCGACAGCGGCCACCGCCTCCTCCTCTTCAGCCAGTTCACCGGGATCCTCAAGCTCTTCCCGGAATGGCTCACCGCCAACGGCATCGCCTACGAATACCTCGATGGCAGTACCGAAGACCGCCAGGCCCGCGTCGACCGCTTCAACCAGGACCCCGCCATACCGATCTTCCTCCTGAGCCTCAAGGCCGGCGGCACCGGCCTGAACCTCACCGGCGCCGACACCGTCATCCACTACGACCAGTGGTGGAACCCGATGGTCGAAGACCAGGCCACCGACCGCACTCACCGCATCGGCCAGACACGCACCGTCACCGCCTTGAAGCTGGTGGCCCGCCATACCATCGAGGAGCGCATCCTCCAGCTCCAGGAATCCAAACGCGAGCTCTTCAACCGCGTCCTCCTGGGCGCCCCCGGCAGCCTCGCCGGATTGACCCCCGACGACGTCGCCTTCCTCCTCGAGCCCCTGCGCTGAGAAGACGGCCGGGCTGGGATGGCCCCCCCAGGAGAGGGACACCGGCCGGAAAAGGGACTCAAGCGACACAAGGGACTCCAGGGTGGGGTCACCGAAGTGACCCAGCAGCCGCGGTGTCCCCCGCTGTCCCCGCTGTCCCCGCTGTCCCCGGTTTCCGCTCCGATGGCCCCCTGGACCGTGGTCCCGGCGGGTCGCTTCAGCGCCCGGCCTGCTGGCGGCGCTTGATGCGCAACTGAGCGGCGGCGTGGGCGAGGGTGGCGCTGACCGCCGCGTGTTCCTCGGCGGAGAGCTTCTCGTTGAGCCGCGCCTCGGCCTTGCGGCGGGCCTCCTCGACCTCAATCTCGTCAACGTCGTGAGCCCGCACCGCGTCCTCGCTGAGCACGGCCACGTGCGTCGGCGTGATGCGCGCGAAGCCCTCACCGAGGGCGAGGAACTCCTGAGTGCCGTCGGGCATGGTGACCTCGACGGCGCCGGTAGTCAGCCGGGTCAGCAGGGGTATATGTCCCGCCAGGATCTGGATCTCGCCCTCGGCCACAGGCAGGGTCACGGCGGCGACATCCGCCGCGATGATGCGCTGCTCGGGCGTGGCAATCTCGAGGTGGAAGAGAGCCATGGTCGGTCACCCCGCGGCACGGACGTCCTCGATGCCGCCCTTCATGTAGAAATTGGCCTCGGCGACGGCGTCGTGGCGGCCGTCGAGGATCTCGCGGAAGCCGCGGACGGTATCCGCCAGGGGCACCTGCCGGCCCGGCCGGCCGGTGAAGACCTCGGCCACCGTGAACGGCTGGCTGAGGAAGCGCTGGATCTTGCGGGCCCGGTAGACCGTCTGGCGGTCCTCGGCCGAGAGCTCGTCCATGCCGAGGATGGCGATGATATCCTGGAGTTCGCGGTAGCGCTGCAGGACCTGCTGCACGCCGCGCGCGACGTCGTAGTGCTCCTGCCCGACGATCTCCGGGCTGAGGGCCCGGGAATTGGAGGCCAGGGGGTCGACGGCCGGGAAGATGCCCTGCTCGGCGATCGAGCGTTCCAGGACGATGGTGGCGTCGAGGTGGGCGAAGGTGGTCGCCGGGGCCGGGTCGGTGAGGTCATCGGCCGGGACATAGACCGCCTGGAAGGAGGTGATCGAGCCCTCGCGGGTGGAGGTGATGCGCTCCTGCAGCTCGCCCATCTCGGCGGCCAGGGTCGGCTGGTAGCCCACGGCGCTGGGGGCGCGCCCGAGGAGTGCCGAGACCTCAGCGCCGGCCTGCGAGAAGCGGAAGACGTTATCGATGAAGAGGAGGACGTCCTGGTGTTTCGCGTCGCGCAGGTACTCGGCGATGGTCAGGGCCGAGAGGGCCACCCGCAGGCGTGCCCCGGGCGGCTCGTTCATCTGGCCGTAGACCAGGGCCACCTTCGAGGCGGCAGGGTTATCCGGGTCGATGACGCCGGCCCCGCGCATCTCCTGGTAGAGATCATTGCCCTCGCGGGTGCGCTCGCCGACGCCGGCGAACACCGAGAGGCCGCCGTGCTGCTTGGCGATGTTGTTGATCAGCTCCATAATGACGACGGTCTTGCCGACGCCGGCGCCGCCGAAGGCGCCGACCTTGCCGCCCTTGAGGAAGGGGCAGATCAGGTCGATGACCTTGATGCCGGTGGTCAGCACCTCCGGCCGGGTCGTCTGGCTGGTCAGCGGCGGCGGCGCCCGGTGGATGGGCAGGCGCTGTTCGGCCTGCACCGGCCCGCGCTGGTCGACCGGCTCGCCGATGACATTGAGGATGCGGCCCATGACGCCCTCGCCGACCGGCACCATGATCGGACTGCCGGTGGCGCGCACCGCGGTGCCGCGGCGCAAACCGTCGGTCGGACCCATGGCAATGGCGCGGACCCAGTTGCCGCCGAGGTGCTGCTGGACCTCCAGGGTGATGTCGCGGCCGCCGCCGTCATCCTGCGGCGACGGCACCAGGAGCGCCTCATGCAGAGCCGGCAGCTCGCGGGGCTCGGCAAACTCGACGTCCACGACGGGACCGATCAACTGCACGATGTGGCCTACGCTCATAGCCTGTCGTCCTCATGTCTCCAGCCCGCCGGCGCCGCGCCTGCCGGGTCCACGGCGCCGGGGCGGCGGCCGCCGCCGC
>JAGVUW010000860.1 GCA_019136035.1 Verrucomicrobiota bacterium
GGCAAAGGCCACGAGGGGATGATACGCATGGATGCTCATGCCGCCGACACTCCTTTTGCACGCCGTCCTGCGGATGGGCCGCGCGCCGTTGCGGGCGGCTCGTGGACGCGTTCGGGGGCGGCTCACTTCAGGGCGGTGACGCGCACCCGCCTGATCTGCACGCGCACGTCGGCGCCGATGGTCCGGAAGCCGATCTTGCCGGCGCTCGGCAGCGGCTCGGGTATCTCGCCCGGGTCGGTGAAGCCGCCGACCAGCTTCCCGTCGACGGCGAGCTGCAGGAGGGTGCCCTTCTTGACGAGGGTGACGTGGTACCAGCGCCCGATCTCCTGGCAGGGATCCGGCTGCTGGGCCATCATGAAGATGCCCGGGTTGCGGCGCCAGTTGCTGGTGCCGGTGTGCTCGCCGGCGTCGTTGTAGCGGCTGATGCTGAGGTGGTAGCAGCGCAGGCGCGGGTTGAGGATGTAGTCGGCGAAGATGCCGGTGCGCGGCGGCAGATCCTGGATCATGTCCTCGCCCTCGCGGCCGGCGGCGGCGACGAAGGTGATGAGCAGGCCGCGCCGGGTCAGCGCCTTCATCTCGTAGTCGATCGCGATGTTGTCAGGGAAGTCCTTTCGGCAGAATGCCATGCAGCCTTCGCGGCCCTGTCGTGAGCCGACGCAGTTGAGCTGCAGGACGCCGGGTTCCGGGGTCTCGAGGCGTCCGACGCCCTCGTGGTGCCACTGCGTGAGGTCGGCGAAGTCATCGGCGAAGAGCACCGCGCCGCGGGCCTCGATCAGGGGCGCTGGGCTGGGGGTGCCCCAGAGGAGCGCCTGGCCGGTCTCGGCCTGGTGTTTGGCCTCGGCGGCCTTGGCGAACGCCTGGAGTTCGGCGACGGTCTTGAGGGTCATGGCGGGCTCCTGGGCCGGGCTGGTGCAGGGCCGGGCGAGGGCGGCCAGGGCGAGGGCCGCGCCGGCCCGGGCGAGGATCGTCGTCAGGCGTCGCATGGTGTCATCTCCATGCCGCGGCGGTGGCCGCGGCGGTTCATCGTTTCAGGGCGGCGCGGATGGCCCGGATGTGGTCCGGTGTGGTGCCGCAGCAGCCGCCGACGATGCCGGCGCCGGCGGCCACGACGGCGGGCACCTGCGCCGCCATCATGGCAGGCGTCTCGGGGAAGACGGTGCGGCCATCGGCGGTGGTGGTCGGCAGGCCGGCATTGGCGTGGACCAGGATGGGGGCAGCGGGCGCCGCCTCGCGGATCTCGCGGACGATCTCGATCATGCCGCCGATGCCGTTGCCGCAGTTCGTCCCGACGATGTGGGCGCCGGCCGCCAGGGCCGCCGCGACCGCCTCGGCGGGCGTGGTCCCCATCATGGTGCGGTAGTCGCCGCGCTGGCTCTTCTCGAAGGTGAAGGTGCAGATGACCTCGCAGCGGGTGGTCTCACGGGCGGCGCGGACAGCGATCGCCGCCTCGTCGGTGGCCATCATGGTCTCGATGCAGAGCGCGTCGGCGCCGCCGCGTTCGAGGGCCTGGCACTGCTCGGCAAAGACCGCGTAGAGGTCTTCTTCGGTGGTGTCGCCCATGAGGAGCAGCCGTCCGGTCGGCCCGACCGAGGCGATGACCCAGGCGTCCTGGCCGGCGGCCTGCCGCGACAGCCGCGCCGCGGCCTCGTTGATCTCCGCCACACGCGCGGCCAGGCCGTAGTGCTCGAGCTTGAACCGGCTGCCGCCGAAGCTGTTGGTCTCGATCATGTCGGCGCCCGCACCGACGTAGCTGCGGGCAATGTCGAGGACGGCCTCGGGGTGGTCCACGCACCAGAGTTCCGGACACTCGCCCGCCTGCAGGCCTTTCTGCTGTAGGAAGGTCCCCCAGGCGCCGTCCGATACCAGGAGGCGCCCCGACTGCACTGCCGCTGTGATGGACCCTCGGCTCATACGCGCTCCCGTGGCGCCGTGAGGGCCTCGGGCCGGCCCCGGCGCCGCTCGTGCTGTGGTGGTGTCGTCACTGCCGGCGTGGCGTCGCGCGGCGGCGTGGCATACCGCCGGACTGGGCACGCCGTGCCATGCCTGTCCCATAGTGTACGACAGCGCCGGCCTGAAGACAACCGCGGCACCTTCATCGCGTTGCCGTGGCGCCGACGCCGTTGCGGCTCGTGGACGCGTTCGCGTCTGTGGCCACTCGCCCTTCTATGTGGGCCGTCAAGGTGCTGCGCTGCTTTTCTGTTCTCTTGCCTTCCCTGCTCCTCAGTCTGAAGGCTCC
>JAGVUW010000532.1 GCA_019136035.1 Verrucomicrobiota bacterium
GGCGGCGCGGATCTCCTCGAGGGCGTTGACCCGGTTCAGGCCGTTGAAGAAGTACGTCTTGATGGCGCCGCGGATGGCCAGGCGGGTCTTGTCGTCGAAGCCGGCCCGGCGCAGGCCGACCACATTCGGCCCCTGGATCTGGTCATACTGCAGCATGCAGAACGGCGGCACATCCTGGCCGATGCCGTTGCCGCCGCCAATCATGGCCAGGCGACCGATGCGCACGAACTGGTGCACCATGACGCTGGCGCTGACGAAGGCGCGCGTGCCGACGTGAACATGGCCGGCCAGCATGGTGCCGTTGGCGATGACGACGTGGTCGCTGATCTCGCAGTTGTGCCCGAGGTGCACGAAGGCCATCAGCAGGACGTGGTCGCCGACCACCGTCCGGCTGCCCTCGGCCGTGCCGCGGTGGATGGTCACGTACTCACGGATGGTGCAGTTGGCACCGATGTCGGTGTACGCCACCTCGCCGCCATAGTGCAGGTCCTGCGGCCGATCGCCGATGACCGCCCCGGCATGGATGCGGGTGGCCTCGCCGATGCGGGTGTGGCCGCTGAGGTGAACATGCGGGCCGATGACACAGCGGTCGCCGACCTGGACCTCGTCCTCGATGACGGTGTAAGGACCGATCTCGACCGCGTTCCCCAACTGGACCTTGGGGCCGATCACCGCCGTGCTGTGGATCGCCATAGAGGACCTCGCTTTGCCGTGCTGAAGGACCTGCCGTCCCGGCCGCCGGGCGTCTCCGGTCAGGCCTCCGTCACCACCCGCCGCCGGTTCTTCTTGCCGGCCCGCAGGAAGATCTCGCCACCGACCAGATCGGCCGCCGTCACCATGCGCTTATCGTCGGTCATGCGTTCGTCATTGAGATAACAGCCGCCGCCCTGGATCAGCCGTCGGCCCTCGCCGTTGCTCTGCGCCAGGCCGGCCAGCACCAGGAGGCGCAGGAGCGGCACCCCGTCGGCCAGGGCCGCGGCGGGCACCGCCACTGTCGGGATGGCCTCGCGAGCGTCGCTGCTGCCGACCGCAGTCACCGCGGAGCTGGTCTCGATGCGCCCGTCCGGGTCCGCGAAGCCGAATTCGCCACCGGCCGCCAGGTAGGCCTGCCGAGCCGCGGCCTCGCCATGCGCCAGGAGCGTCGCCTCGAAGGCCAGGACCTCCTTGGCACGGTTGATCGACGGCGCCGGCAGAGACCCAAGCCGACGGACCTCGTCCATGGGCAGGGCCGTGAAGAAGCCGAGGAGACGAGCGACGTCGCCGTCGTCGACGTTGCGCCAGAACTGGTAGTAGTCGTACGGCGTCGTCCGCGCCGCGTCCAGCCACACCGCACCGGACGCCGTCTTGCCGAACTTGGTGCCGTCGCCCTTGAGGAGCAGCGGGAAGGTCGCCCCGTAGACCTCGGCGCCCAGAAGGCGGCGCACCAGGTCGGCACCAGCCACGATGTTGCCCCACTGGTCCTGACCGCCGAGCTGCAGGTCGCAGCCGTAGTCGCGCTTCAGAACATAGAAGTCATAGGCCTGCAGGAGCATGTAGTTGAACTCGAGGAAGGACAGCCCGCTCTCCAGGCGGATCCTCACCGACTCGGCGGCGAGCATGCGGTTGACGCTGAAGTGCCGGCCGATGTCGCGCAGGAAGTCGATGTAGCGCAGCTCGCGCAGCCAGGCGGCGTTGTTCAGCAGTCGGGCCTGCTCCGGCGTGCTGAAGTCAAGGAAGCGGGCCAGTTGGCCCTGGAGCTGCACGGCGTTGGCGTCGATGTCGTCGAGGCTCAGGACCGGACGGGCTTCGGTCTTGCCCGACGGGTCACCGACCATGGCCGTGCCGCCGCCCACCAGGGCCAGGACACGGTGGCCGCAGCGCTGCAGCCAACGCATCGCCATCACCGGCAGGAGGTGACCGATATGAAGGCTGGAGCCAGTCGGGTCAAAGCCGACGTAGAAGGTCACCGGCCCCTCGCCCAGACGCCGCCGCAGCGCGTCGGCGTCGGTGACCTGGTAGAGGAAGCCGCGTTCTTCGAGAAGGTCCAGAGCATTCATGGGTACGTCCGCTGCTAGGAGATCCCGCGGCGCGGGGTCTCGTTCTGCTCTCTCCGGCCCGTGGCCCTGCCCCGTTGCGACGCACCGTGCGCCTCGCGCCGGCAGCGTGCGTCGGGCGGCGGGGGCGGCGCCCGCCACCGCCACACGGCGCCCGGCACGGCCGCGACTCCCGGCCGCGCGCACGCCGGCGCCGCGGCCCG
>JAGVUW010000430.1 GCA_019136035.1 Verrucomicrobiota bacterium
AGGGCGTCGGAACGGAGGCCAGCAGCGAGGCGCCGTGGCTTCAGTCCGGCGCGGCACCGGATCCTGCCGCGGCCTGAAGACACGCGGCACACTTCCGGCCAAGGCCGGGACTCCGACGGTGAGGGCGCTGCGAGCGGGGTTTCGCGGTGTTCTGTCCGACGTGCCGCGCCGCGGGGCGCTGCTGTCGTCTGGGAGGTCTACGGACGGCGCCGTGGACCTGCATGCCGCGCCGGGGGCCGGCTGCCGGAAGCGGGCTTGGCGACAGCCCTCGCTGTCGCCGGCCGGCTTCTGGCGGGGGTTGTCGGGCGGGTCTATCTTGTGGCGTGTTCGCGCCGGTGCGGGCCGCGAGGCCGGCGGCATGTCGGCGGGCCGCATGGGCGTCTGTGGCATCCGAGTCACGCGAGGAATAAGGAGTCGGGAGATGAAGCGCCTCTTCTGTGCGATGGTCGTGGTGATGGGTCTGGCATCGGCGTGGGCTCAGGACGCCGGTCAGCCGACGCTGTTCGTGGCGCCGCTGAACGGCGACGAGAACGTCATCGAGTTCTGGCAGCCGGCCCTGGGCGTGGGCCTGGCCGAGATGCTGATCACGGAACTCGGCAAGACCGGCAAATTCCAGGTCCTGGAGTCGACCGCGATCGAGGAGCTCAAGGACGAGATCGCCATGGGCGAGGAGGGCTGGGTCGCGGATGACGAGAAGGTGGCCAAGGGCGGCTGGGCCGGTGCCGACTTCATGTTCCGCGGCAAGGTCACCCGCTTCGGCTCGAAGGAGCAGGGCCTCGGCCTGGGCGGATTTGCGCCGAAGGGCCTCGGGAATCTCGGGCTGAAGATCAACAAGGCGGACGTCCGTGTCGACTGGCGGATTGTCGATGTCGCCAACCGCAAGGTGGTGGCGACCGGTCAGGCGGTGGGCGCGGAGAATGGCCTGGGCTTCGACATCGGCCTGGCCATCTCCGAGCGCGGCGGCCACATCGGTTTCGACAACCAGGAATTCATGGACAGCGCCCTGGGCAAGGCCACGGTCAAGGCGGTCAATGGCATCATTGCCGAGGTGCAGGGCGTGCAGCTCCCCGTCTCCGGGCGGCAGCAGCAGCGCGCCAAGGCGGCGGCGACGCAGCAGGCCGCGGTGGCGACGGTTCAGGCGGCCCTGCGGGCCACCTCGGGCAAGGTCCTGGCGGTGCCGGCCAAGGGCGTCCTGGTCGTCGCCCTCGGCAGCCGGCATGGCTTCAAGAACGGCGACACGCTGAAGCTCTACGAGACGGTCGATCTGAAGGACGAGAATGGCCAGGTGGTCTTCACCGAAGAGAAGCTGGTCGGCGAGGTGACCCTCGACGCGGTCCAGGAGGAGCGCAGCAAGGCGAGCTACGCCGGCGAGGCCGCGGTCAAGGCCGGCTGGGTCGTCAAGGCGGAGTGAAGATGACGTCCGGGCGGGTGCTGACGGCCGGCGGCAGGCGCGGGTCGAAGAGGACCTGGGCGCTGCGGTAGCTCCGGCCCTCGACGCGGCCGAGCTGGATCGACCAGAGCTGGCCGTCCTGGCCGGCGGTCGGGATGGTCAGAGAGGCCTTGCGTACCAGGGGATCGGAGGGCTGGTCGATGACGACCCGGCCGGAGGGGTCGCGGACCGTCACCTGAACCTGGGCCGTGGCCGACAGGCAGGATACCTCCAGGTCGAACGCCGTCAGGCCGGCCGGGACGTGGACGTAGAGTGTCCCGCCGGGCCCGGCGACCTCGAAGGCCGGGTAGGACCGCCAGGTCCAGTGGGCGTAGGGCACCGTGCTGGTGCGGACCTGGCAGCGGCCGTAGTACCCGGGTGTGAGCACGACGGTATGCAGTCCGGCCTGGCGGGCCTGGAAGGCGAGGGTGAAGGCCTCGCCGGGAGGCATGCGGCCGTCACTGAGGATGGCCTTGTCGGGTCCGAGCACGGCGTAGGAGACGCCCCAGACGGCCCCGGCCTTCGGGCGGCTGACGTCGAGGCTGAGGCGGGCCTCCTCGCCGGCCTGCATGGCCATGAGGAGGTAGCTGCTGGCGATGATGCCGAGGGGCGGCATCTCCAGCGCCTGGCCGCGGCCGGCGGTGCTGCGGTCGGCCAGATCGGGCAGCTCCAGGCGGCCGATGTCGAAGCCCGGGTGGCGGTAGCGCACCGGCTCCTCGACGAAGGCCAGGCCGCTGGCATGCGCCGGGTCGGCTGCGAAGGCGTCGAGCTCGGCATTGCCGCGGCGGATCGCGGCGAGGTA